>JBGTJY010000316.1:0-12863 GCA_041744855.1 Candidatus Hydrogenedentales bacterium | reverse complement strand
CGCGAGCTCGAGCACGACGAGGATGCGGTTCGGGTGCGCGTGCGGTATCCCCGCGATTGCATCCGCGGCCATTGCGAGGTTGGTCTCGCGCAAAAATCCCGGCAGCGCGGCGCTGACACCGAGCACCGCAGCGCTCTTGCGCAAGAAATCGCGGCGGGAACATTCGTTGCACTGGATCGTAAAGTCGCCCATGGGAATATTCCTTCTGTGAGCCTTCAAATAATACCCGTCATTGCGAGGCCGCGCGCCTTTCAGCCGTACTAACCAAACCAAGCGCGCGGCCGTGGCAATCTCGCTGTTAAGCCAACTGGAATTCGGGCGTGCTCATGATCGCGTGCAAAAGCTCGCGCAAATCGATTTCGATGGTCTTCGACGAATAGTCAATCGTCTCGCCGCAACGCGTGGTGGCAAACGTAACGAGCGCCGTGCGATCGCCGTCCGAGAGCGGCACGCGTAGGAATCGCCCCTCGAGATAGCGCACGGCCTCCTCGGGTGTCGTTGCCCCCGACGCGCGAATCATCGCGGCAATGCTTAATTGCGCGGGCGTGGGAGGGACTGGCTTCACGCGCTCGAACGATCGGATGATCGCGCTGTACACCCCGACTTTGAGATCGTAATCCGGCGCCGAGTTGATCAACTTCGCAGCCGGCGCCGCCATCATCCCGCCCTCCGCCATCGTTCCACCTTCCGACATCATCGCGTCGGCGCCATCCATTTCCGCGGCGTAGCCCTCGGCGGCGAGCATGTCGCGCTCGTCGGCCTCGGCCTCCGCGTTCTTGTAGCGATCGGGGATTTCGTAGCGCGGATACACGCCCGCGGCTTCCTCGGGAAACAGCAGGTGCCGCATGATGTTTCCGCGTTGCAGCAGCGTTGATGGGTTAATCCACGTGCGTCCGCCGTCCCAGCCTTTCACGTTCGGCGGGTCGCCCAGCGATTGACCCAGATTCGCCATCGCCGAGGTGAAAAACGGCGTGCCGGGGATGCGCTCGAGGCCGAGCTTGCGGCACGACGACACCATGTATTGCACGGGCCCCTTGATCTGGGTGGCGTACGACGGCGCGCTGTAGAAATCGCGGCTCGCAAGAATCGCAGCGAGGAATGGCTTGAATTCGTAGTTGTGTTCCCGCAAAAGTTCGGCGAGGCGCGTGTTCAATTCGGACGATAGCTCTTCGCGAACGAAATAGCGATACAGCTTGCGCGAGATGAATTCCGCGCACGCGGGTTGTTGCAGAATTAGATCGATAACCGCATACCCGTCGAAATTCCCGGTCTGGCCGAAGACGGTCTTGTCGGTGTCGTCATGAAGCGCCGGATCGTTGATGAAGCGCAGGCCCTCGTTGCGCCAGCCCGTGAACGCGCGCGCGGCTTCCTTGATGTCGTACTCCGAGTAGTTGCCGATGCCGAGCCCAAACAGCTCCAGAATCTCTCGCGCGAAATTCTCGTTCGGCTGACCCTTGACGTTGATGCGATTGTCCAAATAAACGAGCATCGCGGGGTCTTGCGCGACGGCAATCAGCAAATCGCGGAAGTTCCCGGTGGCGAGCCGCCGCAACGTCCAGTTTTGGTGCAACATCAACCGGTAATCGTCAAGCTTCTGTTCTTCCGTGGCGAAATGTCCATGCCAGACCAGCGTCATTTTTTCTTCGAGTGGCCGTGGCGAGATCAACATCCGATTCGCCCACCACACGGCCGCGCGGCGCCATTCCCGATTGCTCGTGAAATACTTCGTGTAGAGCGTGTTGATGATTTCCTGGTAAGGGCGCGTCTCGCTTTCACTCGGCGTCCGGCCATACACCTCGCCCGTCCGATACGCCTTGCGCAGCGCCTCGCCGAACTGCAAGTGTTGATCGGCGTCCGCGATCATCGCCCCGTCCCAGATATTGGACTCGTCGTAGTCGGAGAGCCCGCCGTCGTCAATCGCCTCGTAGTTGACGAGATACTCGACGGCCTCGCGCGGAGACATCGCCGCAAGCCGTTCGATCTCTTCAGGTGTCCCGCCGAATCCGGCGCGTTCGAGCAGATGTCCCGCGCGCGCGTAGCTCCAGTCCGCCGCGGGGATCGGCGTCAGATCCCCCGCCCACGATTCGGGCCCAGCGCCGTCGCCCATCTCGACCGCCCAGGCGGGCATGGCTACCAGCGCCAGGCAAATGGAAGTAGTTCGCAACCCTCGCATGATCACCCTCCTCGACCGCCCAACCACGCCAAGAGCGGTTTCGACGCAACTACTATATCCCGGCGGGTCAATCGTGTAAACACGGATCTGCTCGACTCTGGGAGGGACGCGCTCCTGCGCGTCCGGAGCGGGACTGGAAACTCCGGACGCTCCCGGGTGTGGGCGAGTCTCGAAACTCCGGACGCGCAGGAGCGCGTTCCTCCCGGGGGTTAGGAACGCAAGCGCTGATCGACCAAGGGCTTGGCGAGCCGCGCAAGCACGCCCGGGCCATCCTTCGCGGAGAGGAACAGCATCGCCGCCGATCCCGTTAGCGCGGCGTGCGCCAAGATGACTGCCAGGGGAAGCACGAACGAGTCAGGCCGAGCGATGACGTGCGGCGTGCTCGCGTGCGTGATGACATCGGGTAGGAAGCTGCGGCAAGCCTCCACGCCCCAAAACGTGACGACGAAAACTTTGCCGATGATCTCGGACAAGCCCGTCATGTCCACGAACGCGCCCGAGAAAAGCGTCTGGGGGATCACCACGGCGATCATCAAGTTTACCGCCCACTCGGAGGAGGAAACCGCGGCGGAAATCGCAAGTCCCAAACTCGTGCCCGCCAGCGCAGTCGCGAAGAGGATGATGAACCGCTGCGCAAAGGGCCCCTCGGTCCACGAGCCGAGCCCGTCGAGCACGACCAAAATCAAGAACGCCTGGATGGCATTGAGCAGCGCTAGGACCATGTACTTACTCAGAACATACGGCACGATCTGCAAATTGATGAAACGTTCGTGGCGGTAGACTTCGAGTTCTTTCACAATCTCGCGCACCGATGCGAAGAGTCCCAGGAAAAACACGGAGATGATCGCGCCGAAACTCATCGTGATTTGTTTGCTCGCCCACTGCTGGTTCGCCGTGAGTTTTTCCGGCGTGTGCTCGGCCTGAAACTCCGGCCCGGCCAGCAACGCGTAGAAGGCGTCGCCGCTGCCGTCGTCGCGCACTTCGAATGATCCCGCGAGGATTGTGAGCAACACAGCGATGAGCGGCGCGAGCCCGGTGAGGATCAGCAGATTCAATCCGTCCTGCGTGAATATCTGCCGGTATCGTTTGACGAGCACCGCTAGTTGGCGCTTGAAGTCCGAAGGCCGCTTGATGAGCGTGATGACCCGCTCCGGATGGCCGATAAACGGGCGTGCGACCGTTGCGAGACCGTGGATGCCTTCCTTGATGTCGCCAAGCCTCAAGGTCGTCGAGTCTTCCTCATCCGTTTCGCCGGCTTGCTCGCGGCGGCGGATGTCTTCCGGAAGGTCGACGAATTCGTGGCAATCGCTTGAAAGCTGAAACCGCTCTTCGAGTTCGGCCGGGGATTCTCGCCGATCCGACTCCATCGCGTAGATGTCGCTCAATTTCTGAAATACGAAGAATTCCTTCATGCGCTTGGGCGAGCCGAAGTAACACAAGCGCCCCTTGTTGAAGTATGCAATCCGGTCCGCGATGTCGAGACTATCGACGAAATGCGTAATGCAGATAACCGTCATGCCGGTATCGGCGAGCTTGCGAAAGAGGTCCATCATGCGGCGTTCGGTGCCCATGTCGAGGCCGCTGGTGACCTCGTCGAGAAACAGCGTACGCGGTTGGCTGAGCAGTTCCATTGCGATGGGCACGCGTTTCTGCTGGCCCCCGGAAAGATCGCGAATGCGCACGCGCCGGCGCTCTTTGAGTTCCACCGTATCGAGCACGCGCTCGATGTTCTCTTCCGTTTCCTCGGCGGAAATATCTTTCGAAAGGCGCAACCGGCTCGAATAACGCAACGCATCTTCGAGCGGCAATTCGTTGTGAAAGATCACCTGCTGTGGTACGTAGCCGATGCCGCCCTTCAGCGACGCGAAGTTCCGATACAGTTTTTCGCCATCGTAATAGACGCCGCCTTGCGTGCCGGGTCTGCGCCCGTTGATCGCGTCCATGAACGTCGATTTGCCGCAACCGGACTGCCCCATGAGCCCCACGAATTCGCCGGCCTTGATCGAAAGGTTCACGTTCTTCAGCAGCCACATCGGTTGCGCCGTGATGCGATCGGTGACGCGTTTGCCCAGCGCCGCCGCGACGATCGTCGTGCCTTTGCCCCGCGCGACGGAAACCAATAGGCGGCCCGTGTATTCGAGGCGGTACGGTCCGATATCGACGTGATCGCCCGGCGCGAGCGGCGTGCGTTCCGAAATGCGCTGGCCGTTGACGAACACGCCGTTCGTCGACCCGATGTCCTCGACGACATGCTTGCCGCCGCGCGTCGCCACCCGCGCATGTTTGCGCGAGACCATCAGGTCGTCGATGGTAACGGTGCACGACGCGTCGCGCCCGATGGTCACGTCGTCGTTGCCCAAGCGAATCCGCATTGAAGCGCCGCTGTGTTCCAATTCGCCGGGCGCGACCATGGTCCGATCGCCATCGACGTGTGGCGCGACTTCGACCTTCGACTGTAGGTTTGGAGTAATCGACGACTTTGCAAAGATACCAGGCGAAGACGGAGTCGCAGTCTCCAGCTTCGGCGTCGTACTCGAACGTTCCGGCTCGGGAATCGAAACGCGGCTTTCCGTCGGCGGTGTGCGCGTTTCGCGTTCCGCACGCACGACGATTGCGACGCTGCCGATACTCAACACGTCGCCGGGCCGCAGCGCGCGTGGGCTATCGACCAAATCGCCGTTGACGAGCGTCTGGCCCTTTTCGGAGATCGGCCGGAGAATGAACTCCTGACCGTCGAGAACGATCTCGCAATGCCGCCGGCCGATGTGCGGGTCGCCCAAAAAAAGCTGCGCGTTCGGGTCGCGGCCAATCAGAAACACGGCGGGCGAAACGCCGTCAACCACGACCTCGCGGGCCGCGCCCTGGCCCTGCACACCTTGGCCCTGCACACCCTTGCCCTGTACACCCTTGCCCTGCACGGAGAGGAATAGCCGCATCGTAAACCGTCCTCGATCGCCGCGGGCACACCCCCTCGCGGCGAAAAGAACGCTAACCCTAGCACGCGGCACGATTGAGGGACAACGCTAAAAGTCCCCAACACATCGAATTGCCCCAATCATCGCGGTATAACGCGCATCCGCCGCGCAAACGAACCCCCGCGCAATTGATCCTCCGGTACTAGCGCGGCGGCCGTTCGTCGATTCGCCGGACGATCGCCTCGACGTAGGCCGCCGTCGTTTCCAACGCGGTGAAATCGACCTCGCCGGCAATATCGCTCACCCACTTCCAGTGCGGCGGCAGACCGTGCGCGCCGTTTGAGCTGATCCCGAGCGTCTTAAACCCGCGCGCCAACGGGACGAGCGCATCGGTCGGCAATCCGCGATATTTCATTGCCCGTGCGCCGAATCGATCCCCCTCCGACTTTGCGAGTGAGACCAATTCCGGCGCCGAACGGAACAGCCGCATCATGCCCTCGCCCGCGAGGTAGCTCAGTTGGCCCGCGCCGACGCCGTCGATGTTGATGAAATAGGTCTGGCTGCGGTCGATGCCGAGCCCGCGCAAATAATGCTGCATGCCGCTCAGCCACGTTTCTTTCGCGCCGGTCGCGAGCAACGTGATGTCCGCGGATTCAGGAGTCGAGCTACGAAACCGCCGCGCGAGCTCGAGCAGCACGGCCGCGCCGGCCGCGTTGTTGATCGCGCCGCGCGTGTATTCGCCGTTGTTCTCGGCCATCAGCAGCACGAACGCCGCGCCAATCAATACCGTCGATCCGCCCCAGCGCACCCACTCGCTCAGGTCGCGCCCGGTTTCGCCGAGGAATCCCAGTCCATCCGCGAAACACGACAGCAACACCGCGACCATGCAACAGACAATCACGAGATGCCCCATTCGAAGCCATTTCGCGCGCGTGGGATCGCTCAGGTAGGTCGCGCGCGGCGAATCGTAGCACGCGCTGATCACAATGTTTCGTCGCGGCGCGCGCCCGAGGAATCGCGCGGCCACGTTCTGCGTTTCGTATTGCGGAAGCAGTCGGCCCATGACGGGGAAGGCCGTAATCTCGGCCATGTACATCAGGAAAATCGCGATGCCGTAACCGACGCCCGCCCACGGCGACCAGAGCGCGAACAGCGTCACGAACAAAAAATCGAAGTAGTACAAAGCCGCGAGCTGATAGAAATTGTTGATGCTGTAAAAGTCGTCGATCGCTGCGTCGCCCGTATATTCCTTGAAACGATCGAGGAGAAATTCCGCCGCAACGCGTTCATTTTCCGTGTTCGCCCCGCGATGCGATAGCCGCCCTGCCAGAAACTCGACGTCTTCCTTCAGCCGCGACACGTCACATGGCCGATTCGGGCAATGATAGGCCTGCGTGGGGCAAGCCGGTGTAGGGAAGTTTCAACGCGTCCGCGACGGCCTTGTACGTGATTTTGCCCGCGTGGACATTCACGCCTTTGCGCAACGACGGACTCTCCGCGAGGGCGGCGGCCAGGCCCTTGTTCGCGATGTGGAGCCCGTGCTCGAGCGTGACGTTGGTCAGCGCGTAGGTGGATGTGCGTGGCACCGCGCCCGGCATATTCGCGACGCAATAGTGCACCACGTCGTGCTCGATGTAGATCGGGTCATGGTGCGTGGTCGGACGCGAGGTCTCCGAGCATCCGCCCTGATCGATCGCGATGTCGACGATCGCCGAGCCTTTCTTCATCGCGCGCACCAGATCGCGCGAGATCAAATGCGGCGCACGCGCACCCGGCACCAGCACGGTGCACACGACGAGATCGGATCCGATCACCGCCTCTTCGATATTCGCGCGATTCGACATGATTGTGGTGACCTGGCCCGACATCACGTCATAGATGTATCCCAACCGCACGGGATTGATGTCCAACACCGAAACGCGAGCCCCCATCCCCACGGCGACGCGGCACGCATTCGAACCGGCGACGCCCGCGCCGATGACGACGACTTCCGCGGGCCGCACGCCGGATACGCCGCTCAGTAGAATCCCCAGCCCGCCCGAGCCTGCCTCGAGACATTGCGCGCCTTTCTGGATTGCGAGCCGCCCCGCGACTTCGCTCATTGGCCGCAACAACGGCAGCGATCCGTCCGGCAGTTGAATCGTTTCATACGCGAGCGCGGTCACGCCGCGTTGCATGAGCGCCTTCGTCAGACTCTCGTTACTCGCCAGGTGAAAATACGTGTAGACGATCTGGCCCTCGCGCATCATCTGCAGTTCTGGGCCGAGCGGTTCCTTCACTTTCACGATCAAGGCAGCGCCGGCCCAAATTTCCGCGGCGGTATTCACGATTTGTCCGCCGGCATCGCGATATGCCGCGTCCGGAATTCCGCTGCCCACGCCCGCGCCGCTCTCCACCAACACGGTGTGACCCTGCGCCTTGAACGCGCCAACGCCCGGCGGCACCATGGCGACGCGGTTCTCGTCGGCCTTAATTTCCTTCGGAACCCCCACAATCATGAATGCGTCTCTTTCCGCTGCATGCCAACTCTCGAGTAGCGCCTCGCGAGTATACACGTACCAAACCAAAGCCTGCGTATCGTTCGCGCGTTGACCCTCCAATTCGGCGTTGCTAGACTCGCGCGTCAATATCAAGAGGAGGCGGCCGTGCGTGCCGTAGTCCAGCGCGTGTCCAAGGCATCCGTGACCGTGAACGGAGAAATCACGGGCCGTATCGACGCGGGATTTCTCGTGCTCGTCGGCGTCGAGACGACGGACAACGAAGCAGACGCGAAATTACTCGTCGAGAAAGTCGTCGGACTGCGCGTGTTCAACGACGACGCGGGTAAATTCAATCGTTCGATCGAGGATGTTCGCGGCAGCGTGCTGATTGTCTCGCAGTTCACGTTGCACGGCGATTGCCGCAAAGGCCGGCGTCCCTCGTTTATCACTGCCGCCCAACCCGATCAGGCGATTCCGCTCTACGAAAGCGTCATCCAAGGCTGCCGCGACCGTGCGATTCCCGTCGAGACCGGCGTGTTCGGCGCGCACATGGACGTCGAACTCGTCAACGACGGTCCGGTCACCATTCTCATCGACACCAAGAAAACGTTCTGATGCGCGTGGCCGTCGCGGGTACGGGACGTCTCGGCGTGGCCATTCTCGCGCCGATTCTCGAATCCGACCGTCACACTCCAGTCGCGCTGATCCTCAACGGCCGCGCCACGCACGGTTTCAAGCGCAGCATCCACGAGTGGCAAGGCAGACTCATGCCGCAGAGCGAATCGCCGCTACCGATCGCGATGGCGAATGGCATTCCCCGTTTCTGGCTCGACACGCAGTCCGAAGCCGAACTTGCGGCGTTGCGATCCTTCGAGATCGACCTCCTGATCACTTGCGGCTTCAGCATCATCCTCAAGCGTCCATTGCTCGATCTTCCGAAAATCGGATGCATCAACGTCCATTCGTCGCTCTTGCCCAAGCATCGCGGCCCTTGCCCGTTCAACCACGTCATCCTCGCGGGCGAGAAGGAATCCGGCGTGACGTTTCACGTGACCGACGCAAAAATCGACACGGGCGACATCGTGGATCAGGTCGCTTTTCCCGTCGAAGAAATGGACACCGCCTTCGCCATCTACAATAAGGCCTGCGCGACCGCGCGCGATCGGGTCCTTCCCGTTCTGGATCAGATCGAGGAAAACGGAATCGTGGGCCGCCCGCAGTCGAAGGCCGACGCGACGTACGACAAGAAGATCACGCGCGCACAGTTGCGACTCGATTGGAATCGGCCCGCCGCCGAATTGCACCGCCTCTATCGCTCCTGCATGCCCTACGAGCACACGTACTTCAACCACGGCGATCGCGAAGTCCGCGTCTTGCGCGCGGGTTTCGATCCAAACCCAGTCGGCGCGAATCCCGGTACCGTCGTGCGTACGCGATTCGGCGTGCGCGTCGCGACTCCGGACGGCGCCTTCATCGTCATCGCCGGTCTTGCGGGTAGACGCGTGCCGCGTCTGTGGCCGATGCCGTGGAATCGCCCGCGCGAAGGCGACGTATTGATCTGATATTCGCCGCACCCGTTCTGGCACAATCAAACTCTGCTGGCAGAATCAAACTTTTCTGGCACAATCAAACTTCCCTGGCGCAATCAAACTTCGCGCGGCACGTGGCAAACTTTGCGAAAAACTCTGGGGGTACAACGCATGGCCAAGTCGACCACCGTCGGTGGATACCTCATCCAACGTCTCGAAGACCTCGGCGTCAAGCACGTTTTCGGTGTCCCAGGAGATTACGTCTTGGGCTTCTATGAAATGCTGACGAAAAGTTCGATGCGCGTCGTGGGGACGTGTACCGAAGCCGGCGCGGGATTCGCCGGCGATGCCTATGCGCGCGTCAATGGCCTCGGCGTCGTGTGCGTGACGTACTGCGTTGGCGGCCTCAACACGATCAACAGCGTCGCGGGCGCTTACGCCGAAAAATCGCCGATGGTCGTGATTAGCGGAGCGCCGGGTCTCGGCGAACGCGCGAAATCGCAACTGCTCCATCACAAGGTCAAAGACTTCCACACGCAACTGCACATCTTCGAAAAGGTGACCGTCGCCGCGGCAGCGATCGAGGACCCCGCCGAAGCCCCCGCCCTCATCGACAACACGCTCGCGGAATGCCTGCGGCAGAAACGTCCGGTATACATCGAGCTGCCGCGCGACGTCGTTCATCTGCCGTGCCCCGCGCCGAAACCGTACAAACGCCCAATACTCAAGAGCGACACCGCCGCGCTCCACGAAGCCGTCGCGGAGGCCGCGGAGTTGCTGCGCAAAGCGAAGCGCCCCGTCATCCTCGCGGGCGTCGAGATTCACCGCTTCGCATTGCAGGACACACTGCTCGAACTGGTCGAGCGCGCCGGCTACCCAGTGGCGTCGACGTTGCTGGGCAAATCCGTCATCACCGAGGCGCACCCCAACTACATCGGCATCTACGAAGGCGCGATGGGCCGCGAGGATGTGCGCAAGACGATCGAAGCCGCGGACTGCGTGCTCATCCTCGGCGCATTCATGACCGACATCAATCTCGGCATCTACACCGCGCAGCTCGATATCAACCGCACAATCGACGCGACCTCGGAACGAATCGCGATCAAGCATCACCAATACGTCGACGTGAAGCTGAAACACTTCATCGATGCGCTCACGAAGGCGAACATCGGCGCCCGTCGCAAGTCGCACACTGCGCGTAAAAATCAGCCGAAACCGTTCCGCGCGCAACCCGGCCGCGCGATTTCCGTCGTGCGCTTTTTCCAACGCATGAACGAGTACCTCGACGACCGCACGATGGTCATCTGCGATATCGGCGATAGCCTGTTCGGCGCGGCGGACCTCACGATCCATCGCCATACGGAATTTCTAAGCCCGGCGTACTACACGTCGATGGGATTCGCCGTGCCCGCGGCGCTCGGCGCGCAAATTAACCGGCCGCGCCAACGCCCGATCGTGTTCGTCGGCGACGGCGCGTTCCAGATGACCGGTCAAGAGCTGTCATCGATCGCGAAGGAGAAACTGAACCCGGTGGTGTTCGTGCTGAACAATAAGGGTTACAGCACGGAACGTTTCATACGCGACGGCGACTTCAACGACATTCACAATTGGGCGTTCCACAAAATTCCGGAGGTGTTGGAAGCGGGCTGGGGCGCGGAAGTGCACACCGAGGGCGATCTCGAAGTCGTGCTCGAGCAAGTCTCGGCGAACACCAAAACCTTCGCGATCGTCAACGTGCATCTGGACCCCTATGACCGCTCCGAAGCCATGGCGCGACTCGGCAAACGGCTGGGCGAGCGCGTGGGGAAGGCGACGTGATTACACTCGCCGGTTAAAAACCGGCGTTACCCGGATGTGCGTGATACTGATGACACGTCGTACACGAGTTTCCCGCATCCTGCGCGGTATGGCAGGTCACGCATAGCGCTTTCGAAATTCCCGCGAAATTCGGCGACGCCTTGCGCGGATCGGTCAGGAGTTCGTCCGTTTCGCCCATGTATTGATGTTTGAAATCGTCATGACTCTGCGCGAGCTTGTGACACAGCTTGCAACTTACACTTGCGCCCATCATCAAATGCGGCTGATGATCGAAAGTTGTAAACCCATCGCGCCGGGGTTCGCTGGTCCAATTGATCGCTGCACGCGATCCTTCCGCGATGTCGACGCTATGGCACTTCACGCATCGTCCCTGTGACTGAGTCATTGGCTGCGCGCGGCCGGCGAGCCAATCGAATAGCCGTCGCGCAAACGGTTTCGAACCGTAGTGCAGGCCCGCGTAGTCGAGCCAGCCCTTCAGAAACGGGTCCGCATGCTGCGTCGTGCGATGAGCGATTCGGCCCAACGCTGTCTCCCCGCGCGAGAATTCCCAGCCCTGCGCGATGGACGCCGCATCATTCGCGGCTGACTCCAGATCTTCTGCCGTCCATGCGCCTTGCCGCGCGAACGGCCCGAGGAGTTGTTTCGCGCTCGTCCCCGGCGGCAACATTCCAAGTTCCAGCCACACGTTTGGCGCGCGCGCGTTGTCCGCGCTCCGTTGCACCCGGTTCAGAATGCTCGAGACTTCCGTGATGTCTTCGGCGGCATCAAAGCCGGACATGCCAGGAAAATCCTGAAAAGTTTCGTACTCCGCGAGAATCTCCGCGATCGGTTCGGTCGATTCGGAATCCGACGCGATCGCCGCCGCCGGGTCGTCGAGGAGCGCCGCGAGCGTGAATGGATTCAGCTCGAATGATCCGATACTCGCATACAACAACAACGTCTCCCAGTTCTGAATCTCGGCTTTCAATGCCTCCGCGGAATCCCCCGATGGCGCCTCCTGCAAACGCTCGGCGGCTTCAACGCGTTGCGCGGTCCAATCCGCAATCACGGCCTCGTTCAACGGCGCCGCGCCCCACACCACCACCGGCGGACTCTTCGCGATATCGCTTTCGAAATGGCACTCGCCGCACATGCGCTCGAACGACACCAGCCGCATCGCGCGCCCGGTATCGTCGGGAACGTGACACATCGCGCAGCCCGCATCACCCTCGGGAGGCGCGCCGGGGATTCGTTCGCGGATCGCTTCGCCCGCGGCATTCGTCACCGGCTGTCCGTTCTCGTCCTGCTTCTCGCGAACGAATCGCGTCTCGTGCGCCGCGTGGTCGTAAAAAATTCGCTGCCGCCGCGCAAACGGGTAGTCGTACTTCCCGCCCGCCGAGCGCGATGCGAATTCCGGATGACCGTCGTTGAAGCTCTTGAATTGCCGCGCGTGACACACCTGACACTTCCGATCGTCGATTCCCGTCAGGTCGTGCGAGCGGCCTTGGTGTTCCTGATGACACGTCGCGCACGCAAGCTGCGCGTTGGCGGATGCGCCGCCCATCACGGTCACCAGCCGGACCGAAATGCCGGGGTTAGACGCGCCGGATCTCGTTGCAGCGTCGCCGGTATGCGATCGCAAAGTTTCTCCCGAAAGTCCATGCGCCCAATTCGCGCTGGGCCCAAGACTCTCGCCGTGGCATTCCAGACACAACGCGTTCTGCGCGATCTCGGACGCGTCGAATCCGCGCGTCCATCGAAAGGGTTCGACCATCGCGGCGAATCCCGTCGCGCCGTCGTCGCCGTGCTCCGCCATCACCCCGTGACACTGGCTACAGTTGAGCTGGTCGCTCCCCGAGATGCGGCCCTTGCCGACCGACGCGCCCTGGTGGTGCACCGTCAGCGAGCCCGGCGATATCAGCCCATCGCGCAGCTTGTCGCTGCCCGTCCCGATCAGAATTGCGCCGAC
>JBGTJY010000315.1:0-1741 GCA_041744855.1 Candidatus Hydrogenedentales bacterium | reverse complement strand
GCGCCACTCGTCCCCCTCGGCCGCGAAGCGCGCCAGCGCCTCGACCACCGACCCGCTAACCGAAACCAGTTGCCGCTTTCCCACGCGACACTTGTCGCACAACACGCCGCCTGCCACCAGGCCGAACGACACGCGACCCGCTCGCGACACGTCCGCCTCGCATTCCGCGCAATTCTCAAACGATGGCAAATGCCCCAACAGCCGCAGCGCTGCCAGCTCGAAGCGCAACACGGCGGCAGACACCGTCCCCTGGGCACTCAACTCAGCGAGCGTTTGCACCGCCGCGTCGAAGAGTTCCGGGTGCGGGTCGTAGTCGTGCGTCAGTTCGAGGAGTAGTTCGGCGACATAGTAACCCGCGTAAAGACTTGCCAGATCACGGCCGCGGGGCCGGAACCATCGCTCCAACTTGGCTTCGGTCAAGAGGTCGAGGGCGCCGGACGATTTGCGGAGGAAGACTATTCGACATTGGGCCAGAAGGTCAAGGGCATGTTCAAACGGACCCTTGGGCCGCTTGGCTCCCTTTGCTAGCCCGCTTATCTTGCCAAACTCGCGTGTGAAGAGCGTAACGATGGCGCTGGTCTCGCTGAAATCGATGACGCGGAGGACGAGAGCGGAAGCTTTTTCAGGGGCGGACATGCCAACCAATGGGGAATGAACGAATGGGGAATGCGGAATGGACGGCGATCGTTCCTGCCATTTTGTTCATTCTACGCCTAAGCGGCGTTGCCACTCCCCATTGCCCATTCCAATCATTCCCCATTCGCCTTTCCCACATTCTCAGTCTGTGGCCTAAGCACCTCGATCGCCACGCGATCGATCCTCCGCCGGCCCGCGTCGAGGATGCGAAAACGCACGTCGCCGTAGGTCGCCTCCTCGCCCACGTCGGGAATGCGGCCGAGCTGGTGAAAGAGAAAACCGCCGACCGTATCAAACTCCTGGTCCTCGGGAAGCGCGATCCCCAAGCGGCGGTTGACCTCGTGGATATGGACGCGCCCCAGGGATTCGCACGTTGTGTCGCCCGTGTGCTTGATCCCGTCCACGAGCGCTTCGTCATGCTCGTCGGCGATCTCGCCCACGATTTCCTCGATTACGTCCTCGATCGTCACCAGTCCCGAGACGCTGCCGTATTCGTCGAGCACGATCGCAATGTGGTTGCGGCTCTTCTGGAACTCCGGCAGCAATTCATCGACCTTCTTCGTCTCCGGTACGAAGAATGGCTTGCGGAGGATCTTTTCGAGCGGCCGTCGCTCCGCCGCCGGCCGCGCCAATTCGGCAAGCACGTCCTTGGCGTGCAAGACCCCCACGATTTCGTCGCGCGTGCGGCCGTAGACGGGGCTCCGCGTGTGGCCCGATTCGATCACGAACCGCACGACGTCATCCCAGGGCATGTCTTCGTGTAGCGAGATCATGTACGTCCGCGGCGTCATGATTTCGGCCACGCTCACGTCGCCCAACTCGATCACGCTTTCAATCATGTCGCGGGCATCTTCTTCGAGAAAACCTTCGCGGTGCCCCTCGGTGACGATGCTCTTAAGCTCTTCCTCGAGCTCTTCCTCGTCACTGGGCGCCTCGGGATGTCCCGTCACCCAGCGGAGAGCGGTTTCACCCACGCGCGTGATGATGAGTGCGGGGCTGAGCAGTTTTGCCGCGATATTGCAGAGCGGCCAACTGGCGAGGATCAGCGGCTCCGCCCAAATCCGCGCGACGGCCGAAGGAACCCAAATCAGTGCGGCCCATAGCG
>JBGTJY010000314.1:0-2772 GCA_041744855.1 Candidatus Hydrogenedentales bacterium | reverse complement strand
GCGACTTGCCTTCTGGCGCCTTTTTGAACGCCGCCGTGTAGTCGAAGAGCGCGGCATAACCGGTCCAGCGCTTCTCGAATTCCTCGCGATCGATGTTGCGAATACCTATCGCTGGGTCAGCGATGCGAACGTGCCGCTTGCCCGCGCCAAGGAGCACGACCCAATGGTTGCCGTCCCAATGGACGATCGACGGCATGGGCATTTTCTCGAGGCTCGAGGGCGCGACTTTGACGGCCCGCGCGGCGAGGCCCAACTCGGTCGCCGCGTGGATGATCGCCTTGAGGCTGGTCCCGTCGTACGCCGTGTGCGTGAGTTGCCGAATGCGCACGAGGCTGACGCGTTTCCCGAAGTGGCGGCAGACCATGGCGAGCGCGGCGGCGCCGCAGTCCATCTCGTCGATTTGGCGCACGAACGGAAATCGCCGAATTTTTCCGCGCCGTTTGAACAGGCCATCGTCCGTCGCGAAGGGGTCTTCCTTCGGCGTCTTTGGCGTGCGCTTGTAGGCGAACTCCTCGTCGAAGTCCGTCTTCGATAGCCGCGAATCCGCCGGTAGCAACTCTTCGGAAAAGTCGAGCGGCACGCGCGCGTCGAACGTCGACTGGTAGCCTTCCATGCGCGAATGGACGAGGTCCTTGAACTCGGGAAACTGATCCATAAGTTCGAGCAGGCGCGTGGACGAAAGTGCATGGAGCGTGCAGTCGGTGACCGCTTCGACCGTCGCCGTGCTGTCGGAGCCACGCACGGTCGCGAGTTCGCCGAAGTAATCGCCTGCGCGATAGTAGGCGAGCTGACGTATTGTGCCGTCTTTTTCTTTATAGACTTGAATCTGGCCGTCTTCGATGATGTACATCGGGCCCGGCGGGTCGCCTTGCTTGGTGATGATGTGGCCCTTTTGCACGGCGAGCGGTTCGAGATGGAGCAGGAATGCTTTCAGCGCGTGCAAGGGCAAATTGCCGAATACGCTGCGCTCGTGGAGGAAATACTGGAGTCGCCGCTGGCGCCTGCGCAGGTCGATGTACTCGCTGACCTGCGGTGCCTCGCGCGCGAAGCGCTCGAAGTCGGCGCGGTCCAATCGGAGTACGGTCACGTCGCTGCTCGCGCGCACGGTCGACGCGCGCGTCGAATTTTGCAAAATCGCCAGCTCGTTGAAGTAGTCGCCCGCGCGATAAACGTTAAGCTGTATTTCTTCGCCGTTTTCGCCGCGCTTCACTTGGCGCGCGCGGCCGCTCGTGATGACGTAGAACGCGTCACCTGGCTCGCCGGCGGCCGCGATCACTTCGCCGAACCGATACGAGCGCTCGCAAAAATACGGAAGAATGTGCGCGCGGTGCTCCGCCGAAAAAAAGCGGAACAGGGGTAAACGTTCTAGCAGCGCGGCCTGGTCGGCGGTCATGCGATCTCAGTTACGGGATGAGCCAGTGAATGTGCTTCTGCACGAGGCTCTCAACATACTTGCCGGTGAGGTCACGTTCAAGGCGAGCGCGCGTGTCGGGGTCGTCGGCGTCTGGCTCCAACTTCTCGTGGAGCCGATATATCTCGAATTTGCCGTTTGCCGGCGTCGGCGGAAAAACTTCCCCGGCCTCGCCGGAAAGGAATCGAAGCTCCAATTCCTTCGGTAAATCGCGGAGGAATGCGGTGAACGTCCGCGGTGGCGCGTTCGCCGCTTTCGAGAAATCCGCCAGCGGGGCGCCCTCTTCGGCGATGCACCAGTAGGCTTCCGTGGCGACATTTTCATCGGGAAAGGCAAGCACCTCCACCCGGACGCGCATGAATTCGAGCCGGCGGTGCTGCAGTTCGCGGGCGATGCGTTCCGGGCTCATGAGGGTGCCGATGGTGTCTGAGAACAGCCTTTCGAGCGCAGCCCAATCGGCGGCGTCGGCCTCGGGCGCAGGTGTCGAACTCGAGGATTCATTCATCTCGGCGACAACGGAAACGCGCTGTGCCGCGGCGTGAACGAACTGATCGAAAGCGCCGCTGAAGACGGCTTCGATTCGTACCAACTCGCGAAGCGCCGAGTCATCAATTGGATATCGACTGCGAAGCTTTTCAAGGTGCTTCTCGTATCGGTTGCGCCAAAGCGCCCGCTCGAGATAGTTCGCGAAATCGTCGAGACCGACGCCGCGTGCCCTCAACCAACGGTGCGTGGCGTCCGCGGAATTAAGGCCGAGTTCCGCGCGAAAAGATTCGGAAGCCCGCTGCATGTCGTCGTCGGAAATTTCGTGGCCGCGTTTTTCCGCGTAGCGTCGAGACGATTCGCCCGCGCGCGCGAGGTCTTCGACGGCGGATAAGTAGCCCGCGGATGCTGCCCAGTGCAGTACTTCGACCAAGGAGAAGGTTTTGTTTGCGCAGGCGAATACGGGCGGATCGGGGGTAGCGTCCACGGCTCAGCCTGAGCTTCGATCGACGTCCGGACGCGCGGGAGCGCGTCCCTCCCGGGCGACCTCGTTTATCGCCGCGTCCACGATTTCCATTGCGGTGTCGATTTGTTCGCGCGAGACGACGAGCGCGGGGGAGAAGCGAATCGCACTTTCGCCGCAGCCGAGCAGCAGCAAGCCGCGGTAGAAGGCGGCTTGGATGACGGCGTCTCGGAACGCGGTTTTCGCCTCGAATCCGTTCGAGGTCTCGAAGAAATCGATGGCGACCATGAGACCGATTCCGCGGACGTCGCCGATGATCGCGTGGCGTGATTGCAGCTCGCGTAGACGGCCCGCGAGATATGCGCCCATCTCGGCGGCGTGCGCCATGAGGCCGTTCTCGAGCAGGTCAATGGTC
>JBGTJY010000313.1:0-1917 GCA_041744855.1 Candidatus Hydrogenedentales bacterium | reverse complement strand
TGACGTTCGTCTTGACGCCGCCGCCGATCGTGCTGATCGTGGCGGTCGATTGCTGAAAGTATCGGTGCGTACGTTGCGCCAGCATCGGCCAGAGTTCCTCGCGCAGCGCGGTGATCACCCGCGCCATCCCCTCGATCGCGTTGACGCCTTTCCAGGGGGTCGCGGCGTGCCCGGTGGTGCCGTAGACGGTGACGAAGGTGCCCGCATCGCGATCGAATTTCGCGAGCACGGCAACGGGTTCGGTTTCATTCTCCGTTAGACTGCGCGTGAGATCGGCGAGTTCCTGGACGTTTCGCACGGCGGTGTCGTTGACCGCGACGAGCACGTCGCGCTCTTGAATCGCGGGTTTCGCATCACCGGCGGGGCCGCCAGGGCGAACGCTTGTGATGAGCACGCCCTCCTGATCGTCGCGTTTCATTTCACGCGCCTGGATAAACGAGATGTCGCTGACGGTCAGACCCCATTGACGCACTTCGCGTTCCTTGGGCCGCGCGTCCTCGCGTTCGATCGTGAGAATTTCCACGCTCTTTTCCTCGCCGTTCCGCCAGAGCGTCGCCGGCACCGTGGCGCCGATGGGCAAGTTCGCCGCGATGAGGTTGAACTCGGGCAATTGCTCCTCGAATTTCACGGTGATGTCGTGTCCATCCAGATTGAGGATCACGTCGCCGGTTTCGATGCCAGCGGCCGCGGCGGGCGAACCAGCGAACGTATTTGTAACGAGTACGCCGCGATCGATGGGCCCGTGTTTCAGCAGCGGCTGCACCGTTACTCCCACCCAGCTCCGTTTGACTCTGCCGTCTTTCATCAAGGCATTCGCGACGTCGCGCGCGAGGTTGCCGGGAATGGCGCCGCCGATTCCGCCGACGCTGATTTCGTTGATGCCGATGATCTCGCCCTTGATGTTGACGAGCGGTCCGCCGGAGTTGCCGGGATAGATGTCCGCGTCGTGCGTGATCCAGCGCACCAGCGCGCCGACGTTTTCGCCGTCCTGCTCGAAGCGCCCGAATCGGCGGCTGGGCATGATCATTTCGGAATTGCTGACGATGCCGAGCGTGACGGATTGCGCGAGCGCAAGGGGACTGCCGAGCGCGAGAACGGGGTCACCCTCTTTGACGAGAGACGAATCGCCGAAAGTGACGACTGGAAATTCGCGTTTTTCGGCCGGCAAGAGCTGGATGATGGCGATATCCGTGCCGGCATCGGTGCCGATCAGCTTGGCGGGAATTTCTTCCTTGTTCGAAAGCGTGCAGACGAGCCGCGTGGCGTGTCCGGCGACGTGGTGATTCGTGATGACGTGTCCTTCTTTGGTAATCATCACGCCACTGCCGCTGGACTCGTACTTCTGTTCGCGGCCTTCCCAATATCGGGTGGAGACGACGTGGATGCGGACGAGCGCCGGTTTCACGATCGAGACGACTTGTTCGACGGCCGCGCCGGTGGGCTCTTGGATGTCCGTCGCAAAGCAGGGGGCGCTGCCAGCACTTAGCAACGATGCGCCCAGTAAGGATGCGGCCACGAAACAAGCAGTTGCCGTGGAACGAGAGTGCATGGAGCAGAATCCCCGCGTGGACTGACGGTTTCGGATTGATGACGGGCCTACGCCGGACGTTGTCGATTGTTGTGCGGATCGACGTTAGCAGATCGACGTGGTGCGATTTGGATCGCGCGCCCAGGCAGCGATGCTAAGAGTAACAGGACGACGTAGGCGGCGCAAAGATTGGGAAAGATTGCGAAGGTGCAACCGAAGCACCTGAGGAATACTCGCGCAGAGACGCAGAGGCGCGGAGAGGTGCTGGAGTGGGGAGAGGTGCTGGAGGAGGTCCCCGCTTACTGCGGGGCTGTTGAAAAAGTCGAGATTCCCACGGCCGCGCGCAATGCTTGAAGGCGCGCGGCCTCGGAATGACGGGGTTGCCGCGC
>JBGTJY010000312.1:0-1626 GCA_041744855.1 Candidatus Hydrogenedentales bacterium | reverse complement strand
CACCATTGATCACGATGCCTATGCTCAACCGAACCTCGTTCAAATCGGATTGACGGACAGCGGCATGCCGATAGAAGTGAATAGCGCACTGAAAGAATTCTCGAAAGTGATTTTGACGGGTGCGGTTGGGTTTCACTACTTCGCGGGATTTACCGGCGGCCGCAAATCAATCTGTCCCGGCCTCGCGTCGGCGCGCACAATCGAAGCGACGCACATGCTGGCGTTGGACTTTGAGCGCGGCGGACGTCGCGCCGGGGTCGGCTCGGGTTTGCTGAAAGGCAATGCGGTCAGCGAGGAATGCGAGCGCGTCGCGGCCATGATCGATCCGGCATTTCTCGTCAACACCATCGTTGATGAACGCGGCCGGCCCGTGCAAGTCTTTGCCGGCCACTGGCGAAGCGCGCACGAGCGGGCCTGCGAAGCCTACGCGGCAACTCACTCGCAAACGATTGCTGAGAAGCGTGAGTTAGTTATCGTCAGTTGCGGCGGTGCGCCTTACGACCTCAACATGATTCAAGCCCACAAAGCCCTCGACATGGCTGCGCACGCGTGCGTTGATGGCGGCACGATTGTTTTGTTGGCCGAGTGTGGCGATGGATTGGGCCGGCCCGATTTCATGAAATGGTTTGAAGCTGAAGATTCACGCGCACTTGAGACGCGTCTGCGCGAGCACTACGAAGTAAACGGACAGACCGCCTGGGCTTTGCTGACGAAGACTGACCGCTTTCGCGTTCACATAATCACGAAACTTAGTGACGACGAAGTCCGTCGCATGCGCATGCATTCGGCGCCTTCGATCGAATCAGTATTGAGAGAGATTCCAGCAACAGCGAGAGGCTACATCATGCACCGCGGTGCTGCGTTACTGCCTGTTCTGAGCCGCGTAGCGGCGCAATTTTTATAGATTCAACCGCCAAAACAATTTCGCCAAGCTCCGTAGGAGCGGAATGCGAGCCGTGGGACATTTCGCTCCTAACGGAGCTTCATCGGTTTTTAATCACGCCGTCATTGCCGATGAGTGAACCGATACATTTCACTGCTTCTGCTTGATCAGCACCACATCGCTTGTCTGGACGCCCCGCACGAAAGCGAGTGAACTCCCGTAGCGCGACCAGTCGAAGGCGAGGATTTGTTCGGCTTTGAAGTCGGTCAGACGCCGCGGCGGACTCCCGTCGAGCGGCTGGAGCCAGATGTCGGAGACGCCGCCGGGGCTGTTCGGGTAAGCGATTGTTTGCCCGTTGGGCGACCAGCGGACGTACCTGTGAGTCACCGTCGGCGGGAAGTCGAACCGCTTCAGGCGCCGGCCCCCTTCGGATGAGACGATCCCGATGCCCCATCGCGACAGGTCGGAGTCGAGATAGTGATAAGCGATCAGATCCCCATCGGGAGAGACAGCGGGACGCAAGGCATCCCTCTCCGTCAACTGCACAGGTTCCCCGCCGTCGGTCCGCACTTTCCAGAGGGGCGCCTCGACCTCCCCGCGCTGATAGACGACCCAGTGCCCGTCGGGCGTCGAGTGCGGATAGAGTTCGCCGTCCCCAACGGTCAACTGCTTGAGGCCACGGCCGTCCGCGTCCACTCGCCAGATGTTGAAATGTCCCGCGCGGTCGGAGGCAAAGAAGATGT
>JBGTJY010000311.1:0-1679 GCA_041744855.1 Candidatus Hydrogenedentales bacterium | reverse complement strand
CCTTCGACGGATCGATCTCGTCCCAATCGTGGACGATGCGGCCTTCCATGCCGCCGTTGATATTCCACGCCTGACCCGTGATGTGGCCCGAGAGCCGGTCGGACGCGAGGAACACCACGGCGCGGGCGATATCCTGCGCACGCGCGATACGCCGGAGCGCCCGCGTCTGCAAGATGCGCTTGACGTTGTCCGTGTTGTCGAGACCCTTCTCGGCCATGGGCGTGATCGTCCAACCCGGGCAAATCGTGTTGACGCGTCCGCGAGGCACTAGCTTCACGATTTCGTTCTTGAGTGTGCGGGTTAATCCGTAGACGACGCCCGCCTTCGCGGCGGAATACTCGGCGTGATTCGCCTCGCCGAATACCGCGGCAGATGATCCGATGAAAATTAACGACGCTGTCTCCGGTTGGTGCTCGGCCAGATACCGAAAATATTCGCGCGCGACAAGGAAGTGACTCGTGAGATTAATGTCGAGCGAGCTCCTCCATCGTTTGAGGCTCATCTCGTGCAGCGGCGCGGGCTCGGGATTCCAATAGCCCGCATTGGAGATCACGACATCAATAGCGCCGAACCGTTCGAGCGCGTCGCGAAACATAGCCTTCACGTCGGACTTCTCGCACAAGTCCGCGTCGACTTTCAGAAAGTCGGACTTGAGTTCCCCAGCGATCGCGTCAATCACGCCGCCGTTCCGATGTCCATGAAGAACGAGCTTCGCGCCCTCGCCGGATAACTCGCGCGCACAAACGGCCCCAATCCCGCCCGAAGCGCCGGTCAGGAGAATGACTTTATCTTTAAGTTTCGTTTCCACATCAATTCTCTGCGTAGGGGCGGGATTCAATCCCGCACAGTATCGTCAACTAACCCTCAATCTTTCGTTAGTTTTGGATGATCTATCGGTTCCGGTTCCGGAAAATCGTTCCAGTTCAAAATCGCGTTGAACAAATAATTGTGATCGTGATGATTCAAGTGGCGATGCAACGGATTAAAACTATACAGGATGACCCTGCCGCCGGCATTACGCGGCACATCGAGAATCGCCGCGGATTCCTCGAGTGTCGTCTTACCGGTGACAAACCCGCTCAACAAAAACTTCTTCCGATCGATCGCGGGCTTGCGTTCCGCTTCATCCGATTTTCCTTCATCCTCGGGTTTTTCTTCCGCTGAATCGTCCGGTTTTTCTTCTTCGGCTTCATCCTCTTTTTCTTCTTCGTCCTCATCGTCTTCTCTCAGCGGCTTCGTGCCATATTTCAGCACCACCCAATGGTCGTATTCCTGCGGCACCGAATACAACGGACCGTTCCCACGGAAAAGATGGTCGACATCCTCATAGCCGTACGCAATCGGGTGATCGCGGCGAACGACTTCGACTTGCAGCGTCGAGCCCGGCGTGTCGACGCCCGTGGCAATAGTGGTCACATTGCGCAACAAACCCATGTCGGTAGCAAGCCGACCGGCGCCGCCGAGCAATATCAGCGTGCCGCCGCGATCGAGGAATTCCTCGAGGTTGGCCATGCCGCGGAACCCGATGCCGCCCGTGATATCGCGGCTCGAATCAATCACCCCATGCGCCGCGAATTCCGAAGTCTTCGTGTACGGCATCGGTCCGAATTTGGTATCGCGTCCGTGCACCATCGATTTCGCCGCGCCGCCTTGATTCGCCACGAGGATGACGTCGTAAT
>JBGTJY010000310.1:0-2942 GCA_041744855.1 Candidatus Hydrogenedentales bacterium | reverse complement strand
GGAATTTCTCGACAGACTCGACCGTCGCCCCATCGATGCGCTGAGCGACCTCGTCATCGATCAGTCGGGCCGGATTCGGTCGGACGCTGGGGCGAGACGCCCAGAGGGTTCGGCCCCGTAATCATGCGCAAGGATTGCGGCACGACCTCGAAGGTCACGGGGGACTGACCCGCCAACTCGCCGTCCGCGTTGACCAACACCGGCTGCTTCGACGTCACTGTCACGCGCCGTCCGCGCAGGTAAGACACCTTCTCGTGTTTGTCCTGCTCGCCCCGATAGAGCATCGGCAAATTCCACAACGACTCAACGATGCTGAACGGACCAATCAGATAAACGTCCAGTAGGCCGTCGTCCAGCCGGCTCTTCGGCGCGGAGTGCATGCCGCCGCCATCGAACTGCCCGTGCGCGACAATCGCGTCCAGAAATTCACCTTCGATCCGTTCGCCGTCTACATCGATTTCCATGTGCACCGGTTTCGTCGTGAACCGTGCCGCGAGCACCGCGTACAGAAACGTCAAAAATCCGCCGAACACTTTGCTGCTGCGGTTCGAAATCGCCGCGACGTTGCCCCCAAGCCCGGCGTGTGCCGCATTGAGAAAACAGTGGCGTACCGGCTCCCCCGCGTCGGTTTGGCAACTCAACCGGCACGTGTCGATGGTCGCGATCTTGTTCGCGGCCAGCGCCGGAATCGCACCCTCGCCCTTGGGTACATCCACGCTCCGCGCGAAATCGCAGCCGGTGCCGAACGGAATGATGCCGAATGTTGCGTCGATATTGATCGGCCCCGACGCATCGAAAAATCCATTCACGCACTCGAATATCGTCCCATCGCCGCCCACGCACACGATGCGATCGAATCCGTCCCGCAGCGCCTGGCTGACCAATTCCGGCGCGTGACCGGCGCGTTGGGTCTCGAGCAGGGTGAACTCGCCGATGGCGTCGTGCACCCGCGGCGCCATTCGCTTCCAGTGCCGTCCCGATTCGCCGTGGCGCGAATGGGGATTCAGGACGATCGCGGTCTTCAATGGCGCGGAGATGGGCGGCACGGGCTAGACTCGGACATCCGAACGCAGCCCAAGCCGCTCGCGGTGACGATCGAGAACCGGCCCAACGAAATCGCGCAGAAATTCCGTCACCTGATCCGGCGCGCGGCCCACGAACTTTTTCAGATCGAGTGCAGCCGCAATTTCGTGTGCATCCAAAGGAAACGCCGTGTCGTTGGCAAGTCGATCGAGCAGATCGTTCTCCGCGCCCTCCTCCTTCACGCGCTGGCCCGCCGCCTGCGAGTGCTGCCGGATTACCTCGTGCAGCGACTGACGGTCTCCCCCACGCTTGACCGCCTCCATCAGCAGATTCTCCGTCGCCATGAACGGCAATTCCGCGCGCAGCCGCCGCTCGATCACTTTTGGATAGACCTGCGGCGCTTCCATGACGTTCAGGTACAAATTGAGCACGCCATCCGCCGCGAGGAACGCCTCGGGCAAACTGAGCCGTCGAATTGCCGAATCGTCCAACGTGCGCTCGAACCACTGCGTCGCCGTCGTGAATGAACCATGCAGCGGCGCAACCATCAGAAAACGGCTCAGCGCGCATGCCCGTTCGCAGCGCATGGGGTTCCGCTTATACGCCATCGCCGAACTACCCACCTGCGACGACTCGAACGGCTCCTCAATTTCTTTCAGATTCTGCAACAACCGCATATCCGTGGCGAATTTGTGCGTCGATTCGCCGATACCCGCGAGCGCCTGCAACACCTGCGTATCGACTTTCCGCGAGTACGTCTGCCCCGTGACGGGATAGGACCCAGGAAAGCCCAATTTTTCAGCAACCATCTGATCCAATTGCCGAACTTTTCCCGAGTCGCCGTCGAACAATTCCAAGAATGACGCTTGGGTCCCCGTGGTCCCTTTGACGCCGCGGCACCGTAAGCCATCGAGAAGCGATTCAATCTGCTCGATGTCGAAGAGTAAATCCTGCGCCCATAGACACGCGCGCTTGCCCACGGTGACGACCTGCGCCGGCTGATAGTGCGTGTACCCCAGCGTCGGCAGGTCGCGCCATTTCTCGGCGAACGCGCGCAAGCGATCGAGCGTGTTGACCGCCTTGTCGAGAATCAGATTCAGTCCTTCGCGAATCAGGATCAGGTCGGTATTGTCGCCGACGTAACAGCTCGTCGCGCCGAGATGAATGATTGGCCGCGCCTTCGGCGCAACGTCGCCATACGCATGGATATGCGCCATCACGTCGTGACGCATCTCGCGCTCGTAGCGCGCGGCTTTGTCGAGATCGAGATCGTCGACGTGCGCCCGCATTTCGGCGATCTGTTCGTCCGTGATGGCCAGCCCCAGCGCCTGCTCCGCCTCCGCAAGCGCAATCCAGCACAGCCGCCACGTCGTGAACTTCTTGCGCGGCCCCCACAATTCCGCCATCTCGCGCGTGGCAACACGCTCAACCAGCGGACTCACATATTGATCGCTCATGCGTCCTCATGAATCGTGGCACGGGCTTCCAGCCCGTAATTTACGAACCCCCGAAGTTAGACAATCTACACCAACTTGTGTGGCCTGCAACAATGTGGCACGGGCTTCCAGCCCGTACACACGGCCAGGATGGCCGTGCCACGTTTGGAAAGTACACGGCCAGGATGGCCGTACTACGATTCCTCCCGCTCCATCATCTCGCGAAATGCCCGGTCCCACCGCGCATGCAAATCCCCGCGCCGAAACGCCCGCAACAGTCCGAACTGCTTCGGCCCCGCCTCGCGCTGCCGTTCCAGCGCGATTTCATGCGTCGGCTCGAGCTCGAGCACGCGCCGATAATAAAACATCGCCTGCTCATACAGCCGCAACGCGTGGAAACAATCGCCGAGACACAGCCAACTCAACGGCGCGCGCGGATGGTGATGCCCCGCCTCGGCAAAATGCGCCGCCGCCAGCGCGGGC
>JBGTJY010000309.1:0-3701 GCA_041744855.1 Candidatus Hydrogenedentales bacterium | reverse complement strand
ACCGCCGCCACCGCCACCGCCGCCCAGTTGCTGCTGGACCAGCCGGTCGCGCGGCACCATCTTGAGCAACATGCGATATGCGCGTTGTTCCGCCGTCATGGCTTCGGAAAGTGTGTCCTCCGGCTCGGGCATTTCCGCCTGTTGCAGCAGTTCGACCGCTTCACGCATCGCTTCGTTTAGCGAGAGCAGGTCCATGTTCGCCGTGCCCATGCCCATCGCCTGCGACACTTCCGCTTTGAGCGCTTCGAGCTCTGTAACGACGATGCCGCGTTTCTCCGTGAACTCCTCCTCGACGAGCCAGTATGCGTCCCGGCGGAGGTTCCACGTCGCGATGATGATGTCTTTCATTTTGAGCGCGGGGTCTTCATTGCCCTGCTGGCCGCTTTGCATGCCCGCGCCGGACATCGCCTCGGAATAACGCACCTGGAACGGCCGAATCTCGAGAAAAAACGGATCGCCGAGTTCCTCGAAATCGCGCCGATTGGGCTTCGCGTCTTTCGCCCAAATCGTCCACGTGATCAAGTCGCCCGGCGTCAGGCCGAGGTCTTCGAGCAGAATCTGGTGATGTCCCTCGGCTTCGGTCTTGAACTGATCTTCGGAGTTGAGCGCGAGGCGCACGGGTTCGCGGCCGGAAATCTCGTACTGCAGTCCGAATTCTGAAAAACCGTTGTCGTCGCTCACCTGGAAATCGAACGGCACCTCTTCGAGCATGCTGACTTCGCTATCGCCGCGCGGAAATTCTATTTTGATTTGAGGCGGCTTGTCGCGTTGAACCGTGATGTTGTATTCGTGGTTGTACTCGCTCGGCGCATCCTCGAGATCGACCAATTCGATGTGGTAGCCGTCGTCGCGCTCGAGCGTGATCCGGCCGGCCCACAGCGCATCGGCGCGCTCTTCGAGCGGAATCCGCTCGCCGCTATCCAGCACCATTTCGGCCTTCGCGATTTTTTTGTTGGCCCACACGGACAGATCGACTTGCGTGCCTTCGACCGCCGTGATGTTCCCGCTGTTCGGTACCTCGCGCACGGGCTGATTCAGGTAGTCGGGATAGTTGTACGTGAGGTCGATCGTCTCGACTTCAGGCGGCGACCACACCGTGATTGTGAATGTCTCTGACCGGCGATTGTTGAAGTGCACCTGATACTCGATGTCTTCCTGGATGTTCGAGAACTGGTGGTAATACATGTTGTCCGTCGAGGACTGCTCGAGCGCGTTCGACAGCCAGCTGCCCGTCGCATCGCGCCAGTTCAGCGTCATTTTCAGGTCGGGTTTGTCGGATTGCACCCAGACCATCTGGTTGTCGCCGCGGCGCACGCGCACGTCGCCGGGCTCGACTGTGAATGGCAGCGACACGAAGCGCGCCGAACCGTCGCCTATGGCGACGCCGAAGGTCGGGAACCACAAGGAATCGAACGTAAATACGGTGCCCAGCGTCACGAGCAACAAGACCGCAGCCGCGAGCCCGCGAAACCACGGTCCGTCGTCGTCCATCAGTTTATCGAGATTCGCCTCGCGCACGATGGGCGCCGTTTCGTTCAGGAACTGACTGACAAGCCAATTGCTCGAGCCTTCGGGCTGATGCTCGGTGAATTCGACCGCGCTTGCGACGCGGTTGTGGAATTCAGGATGTTGTTCGTCGATGAATAGCGCGACTTGCTCGAGCGTGATCGGGCGGAACATCGGGCGGACGACCCAACGCCACGCGGCGAGGCCCATTCCGAATGCCCAGAGCACGAGCAGCAGCGGGCCGCCTTCCATGTCCGGCGCGCCGATGGAAAGGAATGCCGTCGTGAGCCCGGTCAGAATGAAAGCGACGAGGCCGAACCGCATCCAGTTTCTCGTCGACCGTGCCCGCCGACATTGGCGCGCGACAGCGAGGACGCGCCGGCGCAAATCGGGGTGAAGACCCTGTAGAGCATCGTGCATATCGATTACTCCTCGGCGGGGCGCCCTTGCGGGCGTGTCTTGGACAAAATTGTCCTGGGACACTGTTCCCCCACCGTAACGATTCTACCGTTTGATGAAAGACATATACCAACTCTCGGCGACGATAACTAAGAAAACTGCTATCAGAAGCCACCTACCATATTCCGTATCAATAACAAATCCGCCCGGTAATTCCGTCCCCACGCCCGCGAGTTGCGCTTCGGATGCTTCGGCCGGCGCGCGGGCGGTCATTTTCAGCTCGAATTCGGGCACGCTCACGGGCGTTGGATCGCTCTCGTCGGCGTTGACGTTCACCGCATCCACTTGCGCCCATTCCGCATCGCCGGGCTTGCGTGTACGAAAGAACCCCGGCGCGTCCAGAAGGAGTCCCGCTGCGCTGTCCCGTCCGTCCTTCGCCAACGTCTCAGGCGTAGATTCAGCGGGCGTCGCAATTTCGGTCACGCCCGCATCGTCTAGTACGAGCGCGTCTTCATGGATCCGATCGCCGACGGCCCAGGTTTCGGCGTTCTCTCGCAGGTCGGACAAATAGGCCAACGTTTCGTAGAGCAGGGGAACGAAGCGCGCGTTTTTTGGCAGGTTCGTCCATTCGAGCAGGATGGGAAACGACCATACGATGGCGCGCCCCGTGCCGAGATCGCTCTCGACGATCGCGGGCGATCCGTCGTCAAACTTCGCGATTACCTTCTGGCTATCCGATTCGCCGATTGGGCTCACCAGCAGGTGGTTGTAAAACCGGAGCGCCGAGAAATCATTGAAGCGCGCCCCGCGAAATGGATAAAACACTTCGTGATCGAGGTCAAGCCAGTTCAACAAATCGAATCGGCCTTCGTTAAGCGTCTCGTTGCGTAGACCGTCGTAGGAGAACCCAAGCGCGGCAATCAGCGACTTCGCGCCGTCGCTCGCCGCCATCCCCGGATTCATCGTGGCGAAAAGCTGCCCGCCCGCCGTCACGAATTCGATGAGCGCCTGGCCCTCGCCCGCCGATAGCGATTCGACGTCCGCGAGCACGATCAAGTGCGGATCGCCGGCGATGTTCGTCAGGTCGCCGCTGGATTGATCGTGGGTCACGTGCTGCGCGGTCCACGGCAAGTCGGGTTGATCGGGCAACGCGCGTTGGAAAAACCAGCCCGCGGGCCAACGCGATTCTGGACGATTCTCCGACACGACGAGCACTCGCTTTTTGCGCGGGGGATTCCAGGTGAAGTAGCGGCGATTGTCCGCGCCGAGCGCGTCTCCGGGCAACTCGAGGTAGCCCTCGATCGAGCCGTCGCTGGGCGGCACGGTCTGAAACGCGGTCTGCGACGCGTTGCCCGCCTTCACTTCCAGCGTGTTCTTTCCCGTTTCCTGACCGTCGACGAACAGTTTTACCTCGAGCGCGTTCGTGTCGCCCTTCGACCAGTTTTTGACTTTGCCCAACACGCGCAGTTCGCCGGGTTCCGCGCGGCGCACGGCGATGTCCGTGATGCCGCGATTGTCGATTTCAGGCAAACCCACGTGGTACGGGATGAACGAAACGCGCGCGGGTAGACGCCAGCCGGTGTGCCGCTCCGGCATGCCGTTCTTGCGGAAATCGCTCACCATGTGCAACACGAGTTGTTCGGTCGGCGCTTCTTCCAATTCGCCGGTGCCCGCCGGGTCGCCCATCAGCATGCGCTGCGCCGTCTGGAGCGCCGACAAATAGGCCGTCTCCTCGAATCCGGGCGCGACCGCTTCGATCGCGCGCCGTGCCGCGGCGACGGTGCCGGTCTCCGGGT
>JBGTJY010000308.1:0-10097 GCA_041744855.1 Candidatus Hydrogenedentales bacterium | reverse complement strand
TGCACGGCGCCGCGCCTTGGGAGTACATCCTCCTCGAGGCGACGCAAACGCCGGATACGGAAGAACAGTTGAAACTGTGCCAGCAAGCCGTCGGCATGGGCGCAGTCGATCCGTGGCCATATGAAAAGTTGACCGGTCTTTACATCCACGAGAAAGACTACGAAGCGGCGCAACAAGTCTGCGAACAATACTTCGAGTCGGACAATTGGAAAGTCGGCCGCTGGGCCGATACGAGCATGAAACTCCTCAAGAAGTTAGAGAAGCTAGAGCGAAAGCTCGCCGAGAAGACGCGCGCCTAGAGAATTTCACGCTCGCAACGTCATGCAACCGTATCTGCACGCAACCGTATCGGCACGAACCGTAGGGGCGCTTCGAGAAGCGCCCCGGACCATGCGCCGCGACCCCGGGCGGTTCCCGAACCGCCCCTACGATGCGCGTCGATCGTAGGGCGCCTACTCGATCAATTCCAACGTCCGCTTCTCCTGCGCGCTGTGCCACGCCGTATCGACAATCTGCTGTCCAATTCGCGCGATCGCAGGCGAAAGCGGACCCTTGATCGGCGCGCCGCGTTCCAGGCAGTCGATCAGGTACTGCACGGGATTCTGCCGGGGCGCCGCGATCGCGTCTACCTGCAACGAGAATCCTTCAGGAGTGTCGCGCGTCTGTACGCGTACCGTGGATTCGTAATCGTAACTGCCGATCGTTCCCGCGTCGCCCTTGATGACGAAGCCGCATTTCGGTTGCGGCTGGTGCGTCCACGGATCCGTGAATGTGCCCCAACGCGTCTCGAATTTCGAAAGCCCGCACTCGTATCGAGCAACGGTCACGCTGTGCTCATCGACCTCGAGTCCTCGCGGCTCATCCACCACACACGTGACTTCGATCGGCTTCTTGCCCCCGTGAAACCACGTGCCGAGCGTCGTCCCATAGCCGAGATAATCTAACTGCGAGCCGCCACCCGACGCCCGCTTGTAAAACCAACTGCCCGGTTTGTCGCGCGCGACCGTTTCCGCGTCGGTCTCAACCTTGTCGGCAAGATGCCAGAGCGGGCCACGATTCCCATCATAGTAATGCACTTCTTGGACTTGCCCGATCGTGCCTTCGTCAATCAGACGCTTGGCCGTCAGATGCGGCGGATACCATGCAAGCGGCCAATTGATCGCGAGAAGTTTTCCGCTCGTTTCCATCGCGGCGATCATGCGGTCCGCCTCGGCCAACGTCGCCGCGAAAGGCTTTTCCATCAAGATGTGCACGCCGTACGGCGCCACACGCTCCGTCCATTCGCCATGCGAGGCCGTCGCGGGGCAGAGCAACACGATGTCCGGGCGCGCTTCCTCGATGCATCGCGCGTAGTCCGTGTACAGACGCTCGCGCGGCACTCCGAAAGAAGACGCCGCCGACTCCATGCGCGCCGGCTTCTCATCGCACAGCGCGACAATCTCCACGCGCGGATGCTCATGCGCCATCCGCAAATTGTCGCCCATGTGCATATGGTCGAAATTGATGCCCGCAATTCTCCAAGTTTTCATGGGCACAGTGTAAACCGAATCCCTGAGATCAGCAGATTGCTAGCGGCGTGATTGGGCTGCCTAGGCCGCGGGCGATGTTGAGCGGGGCGACGACGAATTGGAATTCGTAGACCTTGTCCGCGGCGAGCGCTTCGAGGTCGAGCAGTTCCATCAGGTAGCCGCCCTGATTGCGGAGAAACTCGTAATGCACGACGAGGCCGTCGGGATTGGGAAAGGCCTCGACCGCTGAGTTGTCCGCGGCCATCGCGACGATTTGGTGTTCGCCGGCCCATAGCGCGACGTCCAGACTCGGCCCGGGTTGTTTCGCGTTGAAGCGATCGGCGTCGTGCTCCCAAACTTTCATGAAGGCGGTACGGAACAGCAGCGCATCCCCCGGTTCGATCGCGACGCCTTGCTTCTTCGCGATCGCCTCGATTTCGTCGGGCATGATGACATGGCCCGCGTCGAGATGCGGCACGCCGTGAAACCCGGCTACGTCGAGCAGCACGCCGCGCGTGACGATGCTGCCGATGTTGCTGATGGCGTTGCGTTGCGAGCCGCGCGCGTCGATGGACTTCGCCACGTCGAAACCGTTGTACATTTTTCCGTCCGTGAACACGTGGCAGAGCGCGTCAACATGCGTTGAACCGTGCGTGTGAATCATCAGGATGTCTTCGGCGCCGCCAGGTCCGGGACCGCTCGCGTTGCGATACGTCGCGACGTGCCAATTCTCGTGGCGGCCGGGCCACAGCGGGGCTTTCGCTTTCAACGAAATGGCGAGCGGGTAGACGCGGCCTTTTTTCACCAGGCTCGCGGCGCGACGGACTTCTTCGGGCGTGATGTAGTTGAGCGTGCCGCGCTCGTCTTCCGCGCCCCATTTGCCCCAGTTGGATCTGGTCTGCGTTGTTGCCATGCTGCCTATGCCCTCGTAGTTGGGTTCACGGATCCGGCCCGCCGAGTTGGGCGGAGAGATTCCTGCCTGCGCAGGAATGACGGCTAGAATTTTGACAATTCCACAAACGCGTCGTAACGCTTTTGAATGTCGTCCGGGCCGATTTCCGCGAGGCGATCGGGGCCGAAGGCTTCGCAGCAGTAGGAGGCGAGGACGCTGCCGTGGATGACGGCGCGCTTGAGCGTATCGAAGTCGGCGGAGTCCTGCTGCGCGATGTAGCCCATGAAGCCGCCGGCGAAGGTATCGCCCGCACCCGTGGGATCGACGACCGTCGCCATCGGAAGCGCGGGCGCGGAAAAGACGTAGTCGCCGTAAAACAGCAGGCAGCCGTGCTCGCCCTTCTTCGGCGCGACGATCCGCGGCCCCATCGCCTGGATTTTGCGCGCGCCGCGCACGATGTTGTGTTCACCGGTCAAATCGTAGACCTCGGCGTCGTTGATGATGAGCGCGTTTATCCGCGCCAAGACGCGCAACAGATCGGCGCGCGTCGTATTGATCCAGAGGTTCATCGTGTCGAGCGCGGTGAATTCCGCCGAGGATTGTTCGAGCACTTCGAGTTGCAACGACGGGTGGATATTCGCCAGGAAGAGATACTTGGCGTCCTGCGCCGCGCGGGGCAATTTCGGATGGAATTGCTCGGAGACGTTGAGCTGCGTGTCGAGCGTGTCGCGCAGGTTCATGTTGTCGTGGTACCGGCCGGACCAGCGGAACGTCTTGCCCTCGGCGCGTTCGAGGCCATCGAGGTTGATGCCCTTGTCGCGAAGAAGCTGCACGTGGGCCGCGGGGAAGTCCTCGCCCACCACGCCGACGAGGTTCACGTTCGTGTAGTTCGCGGCCGCGAGCGAGAAAAACGTCGCCGCGCCGCCGAGACCTTCAATGTTTTGGCCGTGCGGCGTCGTGACAGTATCGAGCGCAACGGAGCCGACAACGGTCAAGCTCATTTCTGACGGATTCCTTCCCCTCGTTCGACGCGTCGAGACACATCCGGACGCGCGGTAACAATCGCGGGCGCGTACGATAGGGGACGAAGCGGCGCGGATGCAATCAGGTTTCGACTTCTTCCCCCGTGACGCCGAGTTGGTCCATCTTGTATTTGAGGATTCGGCGCGTCGTGCCCAACTGATCCGCTGCGCGCGAGATGACGAAGTTGGCCTCGTCGAGCGCGCGCATGATGAGCCGGCGCTCGAGACGTTGTGTCGCTTCTTCAAGCGGCAGCCCTTCGAAATCGGCGACGGGCACGTCGAGATCCGGCGGGACGCGCGGCAGTAACGCCTCGACGTGCGCGGCGGTGATCGTTTCTTCCTGACCGTAATACACGAGCAGGCGTTCGACCGTGTTCTCCAGCTCGCGAATGTTCCCCGGCCAGCGGTGCATCGCGAGACGCGAAAGCGCCTGGGGCGCCACGCGTTTCGTCTTTGCGTTGACGCGGGGGGCGTGCTTTGCGGCGAAATGCGTGACGAGTTCCGAAATGTCATCGCGCCGGTTGCGCAACGGCGGCATGTCGATATGCAGTACATTCAGGCGATAAAACAGGTCTTCGCGAAAGACGCCATCCTTGATCGCCTGCTGAAGATTGCGGTTCGTCGCCGAAATGATGCGAATATCGACCTGGATTTCTTTCGTGCTGCCGACGGGGAAGAATTTGCTGTCTTGCAATACGCGCAAGAGTTTCACCTGCGCCTCGATCGGCATCTCGCCGATTTCGTCGAGGAAGAGCGTGCCGCCGTCGGCCACTTGCAGCTTGCCGATGCGCCGTTCGTCCGCGCCGGTGAATGCGCCTTTCTCGTAACCGAACAATTCGCTCTCGACGAGCTGCGACGGAATCGCCGAACAACACAGCGGCACGAACGCGCGCTCGGCGCGGGGCCCGCCCGAGTGAATGGCGCGGGCGAGGATGTCCTTGCCCGTGCCATTCTCGCCGGTAATCAGCACGGTCGAGTGTACTTTCATCGCCTGCCGCGCCTTCGTGAGTGCGACAAGCAGCGATTGGCTCGAGCCGATGATCGAATCGAAATCGTTCAGTTCCGCTTCGCGCAGCGTCTCGAGTTCGCGGCGTTCGCGGGCGCCGTCGAGCAAGCGCTCGATTGCATGCCGCAGCGCGTGAACGTCGAAGGGCTTCACGACGAAGTCGCTCGCGCCCAGCTTCATCGCGTCCACGGCGGCCGTCACGGAATCGGCGGCCGTCACCACGACGATCGGGATCGTGTTGCCCCGTTGTTGCAATTCGCGCAGCACCTCCTTGCCCGACATTTGCGGCATCGTCAGGTCGAGCAGGATCAGATCCGCGTAGTGCTCTTCCATGAGCGTGAGACCTTCACGCCCGTTGCCGGCAAGCAACAGTCGGTAGCTGTCTTCCAGCGCGACTTTGTAGGTCGTGCGAATAGACGGTTCGTCGTCAATAGCCAAAATAGTTTGCATGCGTCTCCCCCATTCCGGTTCGTACTTGCAGGCTCGCGTGGTCCGTTCCCAAATCGAAATTTGGGAACGAGGTTCTACCGCGTTTTACGACGCGGCGGGCGGCATGCGAAGCGCGAACAAACTCCCCCTGGCGGACGTGTCGACGAGATCGACGCGTCCGTCGTGTTGCGACATTATCCGTTGGGCCATCGTTAACCCCAGGCCCATCCCTTTTTCTTTCGTACTGTAAAACGGCAGGAAAATGTGCGGCGCGTCCTGTTCGGAAACGCCCGCACCCGTATCGGACACGAGAACTTCGCACCAGCCGTTGTTACGTTTCGTTTGGAGTTTCAGCGTGCCGCCATCCGCCATCGCGTCGATGGAATTCTGCACGACTTGTTTGAGCGCTTCGGAGAGGAGCGCGCTGTCCGCCGCGATCGATACGCCGTTCGTTTCGAAGGACGTTTCGACTCCGATGCGGTGTTGCGTCATCTCGTTTTCTAAACCGGCGATCGCCTTCTTGACCTCCTGGTTCAGGTCGCAGTCTTGGACGCGCAAATCGGCCGGCCGCGCAAATGCGTACAACGCCGCGACGACGTTGTTAATCCGCGCCACTTCGCTCTGCACGATCGTGGCGAACTCGTCGCGAAAACCCTTCGAGTCGTATTTCGTCGGCAACAACTGTGCAAAGGTGTTGATCGCGACCATGGGGTTCTTGATTTCTTGCGCGACGCGCGACGAGAGGTATTCCCAGAATCGCGAGTCCACCTCGCCGTGCGCCGATTCTCGCGCGGGTATCGCTGCGAATATGGCCGCGACGCCTTCGTCGGCCACCGGCGTCACGCTGACACCGAGCGTCACGTTCGGATGCGTGAGGCGAATTTCTTCGCGCAGGCAGGGCTCGCCGGTTCGCAATGTGCGCAGGACGAGGTCCGCGAATCGCGACCCGAGACCCTGCACGGATTTTCCTAACACGCTGACGGCATTGATCCCGAGCAGCCGCTCGGCGCTCTCGTTCATCATCGAAACGGTCTTGTCGTTGCGTACGGTGATGACGCCCGTGGTGATGCTCGACAGGACCGCGTCCACGCGCTTGCGTTGGCGGGTCGCATCGCGGAATTGGCGGGACCGCTCCAAATTCGCGGCGAGGTTGCGCGTCATGATGCTGAGCAGTTCGCGCTCTTCGCCGGAGTAATCCAACCCCGAGGCCTTCTCGCCGAGGAGCACGGCGCCGCGCGTCAGGCCGTCGACGACGATCGGGAACGCGAGCCGCGCGCGAAGCACGCCCATTTCTTTCTGCGCGTCGTAGGCGTCCGGATGGCGCCGACGATCGAACAGACATCCGTTCTCGTCGAGCCAACGCATGAGCCCACCGGCGAACACGAGCCGGATCGGTTCCGCGATTCCCTCCGCGAGACCCTGACTCGCAACCACGCGCGCGGACCCGTTCTTGAGCAGGACCACGGCCGCGCGGGCGGTATCGAATACGTCAACAAGCGCATCCACGATGTTGCGCGCGAGGAGATTCGGGTCCTCCAACTGGCCCATGGTCCGGCTCATCCATTTGAGCGCGGATTGATGTTGATAGACGTAGGAGAGGTCGCGGATCGGGGTTTCAGCGGCCGGCGGTGCGGTTGGGTTCGTCTGAGGCCGGTCGACCAATTCGTCGATTTGGCTTAACAGCGCCTCGCATTGAAACGGCTTCTCGATGCAGGCGCGCGCCCCGCCGACCATAAACGCGGCGCGGGTTTCGCTGTCACAGCGGCTGGTGAGGATCATCATGGGCACACCCCGCAACGCGGGCTTAAGGCGATCCAAGTCCGAAGCGGTGAGTCGCGGCGAGTCGTCGACCAACACGAGGTCGGGCTTCGAGGTCACGACGCGGCGAATCGCGTCGTCAATCGATTCCTCGACGACGAGCAAATCCTGCTCCGGGAGCGCCGCCCGAAGCGACTCGCGTATGGCCGGGTCCTTGGCCAATAGAACAACAATACGCATGAACCCGCCTGCCTACTTCCTGCCCATTCGGGGCAACACTGCTTAGGAGCGTCTCACGATTCCCGTCGTGCGAGATTGCGATGGCCGCGCGCTTGGTTTGGCTCGTACGGCTCTAAGACGCGCGGCCTCGCAATGACGGATTTCGTCAGTCGCTGCTTCTGCCCTTCAGTTTTCGACGGCACCGGCGTGCACCGGTTCCGGCATATCCGCGGCATCCGCCACGGGGAACGTGACCGTGAACGTCGTGCTCAAGCCGACGCGGCTGGTCACGTCAATGTCGCCGCCGTGCTCGCTGACAATGCCGTGCACGACGGACAATCCCAATCCCGATCCCTCCTCCTTCGTCGTGAAGAAGGGCGTGAACAAATTCTGCAAGTTCTCCGGAGGAATCCCGCAACCCGAATCCGTAATCGTGATTCGGACGCACTCCGTATCCCGCACTGCCCGCATGCCGCGGGTCCGTGGCCGCGCATGCCCAATCGTCGCTTCGATGTCCAAGTACCCGCGCCAAGCTCCCTGCGGGGGTTCCTCGTTGTCACGCATAGCCTGCAACGCGTTGAGCACGAGATTCAAGAACACCTGGTGCAACTGCTGTTCGTCCCCATAGAGTAGCAGGTCTCCGTCGGGGAATTGCGTCGATACTTTGACCTTCGCCTTCTTGGTTTGGTTCTCGACCAGTATCAGGACCTCGTCGATGACCTTATTGACCAGCAACGGCTCGAATTTCACGGGCCGCGGCTTCGCGAATTCGAGCAGCCGGGACACGATGGAATTGATACGGTCGACCTCGCCGGGGACCGTGTCTTCGAAGGTCGCGCGGAAATCGGGGTCCTGGTAACGCTGCAGTAGTAGTTGGCTGAAGGTCTTGATGGAAACGAGCGGATTCTTGATCTCGTGGGCCATGCCTGCCGCGAGGATTCCCAACGAAGAGAGGCGATCCGCCCGCAGGACGTTCTGCTCGAGCATCTTCAATTGCGAGAGGTCGTAGAGCAGCGCGACCGCGCCGGAAATTTCGTGGCCCGGCGTTTTCATCACGGACGCCGACATGACGACCGGCGCGGGGTGGCCGTCCGCACCGGGCACGCTCGTTTCGAAATCGCTGATCGAGCGTTCTTCGCGCAAGGCGGTGCGCAACACGTCGGCGACTTCCGAGGGCAACGCATCCAGCGAATGCCCGGGCTTGAGCGGTCCGAAGAATTTCGCGGCGGACTCGTTGATGGTCGTCACGACGCCGCGCGAATCCACGGCGACGACTCCCTCGCGCATCTGGCCGAGCACTCGAGACAAGTGCAGATTCACGCTGTCGAGGGCTTCGTACAAGCGCGCGTTCGCGATGGCGGTTCCCAGTGGACCGACCAAGGCGCGGAATGCGGTCATTTCCTCTTCGGAATAGACCTCGCCGCTGACCTTTTGGCCCAGCGTCAACACGCCGACGAGTCCGCCGCTGGTTTTCAATGGCAGACAGAAGTAGGCGTCGAGGTCCGCGAGGTGTTCGGCGATCTTGATCATCTCCTCCGTGGGGCGGCGATGCAGAATTTTTTCGAGCAACAACGGGTGCGAATGGTTGCGCATATACGCCAGAAGCACGGCGTGTTCGCGCGTGGTTTTTGGATTCTCGCCGGCGTTCGACGAGAAGACGCAATTCATCCGATGCGGGTCGGTCTCATCGATGAGATGCACGCGAACGACGCGAACGCCGATGGTGGTTTGAATGTGATCGGCGACGGTCTTGAGCAACTCGCTGAGTTGCACCTCTTCGGCGGCCTCTTCCGCGATCCGGCGGTAGAGACGATGGATGTCGTAGGGCTTGCGCAACAACGAACCTTCGACGATCGCCGTGGCGCGCCCGCGGACGCGCGTGAAGCACAACGTGATGAACAATGCCGCGAGCAAGGTCGGTACGAAATGCTCGACGCGCAAGCTTTCGCCGATGACCCACTGCACCATCGTCGAGAACGAGAGGAACGAGAGGATGACGAACGCGATCAGGACCACGGTCACGAGCACGCGTGAAACCAGCACGCGGGTATCGAGGAGATGGAACCGGATCATCGCGTAGGCGAAGATGCCCATCAGCAGGCCCGTGGAGAGCGGACCGTAGGCGTGGAACAATCCGATGTCTAGCAGCGCGGCCAAGAGGTTTCCCACGATGCCGATCACCGCGATGCTATAAATGCCGAACATCACGAATTGCGTCTGCCGTCTGCTCTGTCCCTCACATTGACGCAGCTTGCGGCGCAGGTTCGTGTGAATAGCGAAAATGGCGGCGAGGATGTTCAACATCACCGCGTTGATCGCCGGTCCGTGTACCAAGCGCGGGGGCATGTGCTCGATGTACGTCACCTCGCGCACATAAAGCGGCGTCGGCGCGAGCCCTGCCAGCACAACTCCGACCCCGAGCAGCACACCAAAAACGATGCGGCTCCCTTGGAAATGTCCCTGCGGGAAAAAGCCGGTGAATAGGTAGCACGTCGCCGGCAAGAAGCAAGCGATCATCTCGGTTAAGATGATCCACGTCCGCGCTTCGCCGGCGCTGTCGCTGTTGATGACGGCCGTAACGCCCAAGGCCCACAGCATCATGTTGGCGGCGAGGAGCGCGAAGGCCTGGTGCGTGGATTTTTTGCGATTCCGCGCGAGAACGACAATGCCGAGGCAGAGGGACAGCGCGGCCGTCATCAAGTTAAATGTTGACGGTAGAAGGGTTTCCATACCTGCCAAGCCTGGTTCTGCCAACCGGTTAGAGGTTACTTACGCACTCTTTGACGCAAGAATGAACATTCTTGTCAAGAGATATTATAGTATACTTGCCAACTGTTTGGGAATCAGGTTGCTCGACCTACCACGGCGGCAGCATGGGTGCCGCCGAAGCTCAAGGCCGTGACGAGCGCAGTATTGACGTCGTTGAGCCTGGGGCGCAGGGGTACATAGTCGAGGTCGCATTCGGGGTCGGGGTGATCGAGGTTGATGGTCGGCGGGATGACCCCCTCCTGGAGCGAGAAGGCGGCCGCGGCGATACTGAATAGGCCGCCGGGAGCATAGGCCTGGCCGATCATCGATTTCGAGGCGGTCATCGGAATTTCGTGGGCGCGTTGGCCCAGCGCATTCTTGTAGGCCTTTGTTTCGCAGCGGTCGTACATCGTGAGCCCGACGCCGTGACAATGCACGCAGTCGATTTCACTCGGCGACAACCCCGCGCTCTTGAGCGCTTCCGTGATTGCCCGTGCGAGGGCGATGCCGTCGCG
>JBGTJY010000307.1:0-11058 GCA_041744855.1 Candidatus Hydrogenedentales bacterium | reverse complement strand
GTGAGTTTTTTCGCTGCGAACCAGACTAATTCCGTGGATGAAGCGACTGCGTTTTTGGACGAGCTGTACGACGCGCTTGTGCTTGGGCTGCGGGATTATTTCGAAAAGGTCGGCGCTTTCGATCGATTTCTTGTGGCGCTTTCCGGCGGACGCGACAGCGCGTTGTGTTTGCTGCTTGCAGTCGAGGCGGCAAAGGCGTTGGACAATGGGCGCGGCGCGGACCTCTACGCCGACCGGGTCAGCACGGTATATCTCCCCCACTCCGAACACAGTTCGAACGCGACGCATGCGGCCGCGGAAAGTCTTGCGACCGAACTGGGTGTGCCGTTCAAGGTCGTTTCGATTTCGGAGGAGTGCGAGATTGCCCTCGCAAAGGCGGCGGAATTGGCGGGTGGAATGGAAAACGTCTCGCCGTTGGCGAAGCAGAATCTGCAGGCGCGGATTCGGGGCGCGATGATGCTGAATTGGGCGAACAGCGCGAAGAGTCTGCTGTTGGTCACGTCGAATCTCAGCGAGGCGGCGGTCGGCTACACCACGACCGGCGGCGACAACCAGGGCGGCTATTCGCCGATCGCGAATGTGCCGAAAACGCTAGTGTCGCGTTTGCTTGAATACATTGCCGATCGCGATGAAATCGGGGCGCTAAAGGCGATCCTGTGCATTCCGCCGAGCGCGGAGCTGGATGCGAATCAGGAGGACGAACGCGATCTGATGCCGTATGTCGTGCTGGATGATTTGTTGTACCTGTTCGCGGGTCGGCGAATGGGACTTGCCGACTGTTGGCGCATCCTTTGTCACCGGCATCCCGATTACAAGCGCGAGCAGCTTCGCGATTGGACGGCGAAGTTCGGGCGGCTTTTCACTCAGAGCCAGTGGAAGCGCGAGCAGCTGCCGGTGTCGCTCAAGGTGCTCGATCTCGATTTGGATCCGAAGACGGGATTTCGGTTTCCAGTTACGCAGAGTATCGAGGATGAGTTGCGAGAGCTTCGGCAGGCGAAGGCAGAGTAGCGTCGCGCGTTGATTGTCGGAGACTACGGGAATTCGCGGTATATGTCGCTACGAGGAAGAAAGCGCAGGAACCAAACGTCCCCATCGCGGTACTGGACGCCAATCCGGTGTTGGCCTACGCGAATTCGGTAGAACCCGGGATTGTTCGTTAACTTCTTCACCCCCGGAACATCGTAGAGCGTATGCGCTGCTTCGACCTTCTCGATCACGTCGTCGATGCGGCGCAAGTTATCTCGGTCGGTTATACGCTCGGTATCGCGCTTGAATTTCTTGTCAAATCGGACCTTCACTGCGCAGAATCTTCATGATCTCATCCCGGCTTACTTCGCCTTCCTCATCCGCTTCTTCCATTGCCCGTAGCAGCGCCATATCCTCGAATACGTCGCGCATGATCTCGGAGAAGTATTCCCGGCGCTCGTCCAAGACTTCGATTACCGTCTCTCTTACGATGGTTTTTAGCCGCGCCTCGTCCATTTCTTTCTGCACTCCATCAAGAATCAGAACACAGTTAGTGTAGCATACGTCACTTGGATCGAATTGTACGCACGAATCGAGGGTGGAGCCGATTCCGGTCACATGAAACCTACACGAAAACCGCTGAAAAACGTTGCTTTTGTCGGCGTTGTTCTCGTGGTGGCAATCGCGCTTGCGACGACGCGCATAGTCGATGCCCAGGCGCTTCTTGGTGACGCGCTTCAGCGCATCGAGGATCTAGGCCTCATCGGCGCGGCCGTTTTTCTGCTGCTTTACGTGGCCGCGTGTGTCTTTCTTTTGCCTGGTTTTATTCTGACGCTCGGCGCGGGCGCGATTTATGGCGTTGTCTATGGGACGGCGCTGGTTTCGGTTTCGTCGACGCTGGGGGCGACTGCTGCGTTTCTCGTGGGACGGTATCTCGCTCGGGATTGGATTGGGCGGAAGATTGAGCGCAATCCGAAGTTCAAGGCCGTGGATGAGGCGGTCGCGCGCGAGGGTTGGAAAATCGTGGGGCTTACGCGGTTGTCGCCATTGTTTCCATTCAATTTTCTAAATTATGCATACGGTTTGACGCGGGTTTCATTGCGGGATTATTTCTTTGCGTCTTGGATTGGCATGCTGCCGGGCACGATCGTGTACGTCTATGTCGGTTCTGCCGCGGGTAATCTGGCGTCGCTGGGCGCGGGCGAACGGCAAAAATCGCCGGTTGAATGGATCTTGTTCGGCGCTGGACTCATTGCAGCGGTCGTTGTGACATTTTTTGTGACGCGCGTTGCACGGCGAGCGCTCGAAAAGCGCGTGGAAGCGTAACGAGGGATTCATCATGAGCGTGGTCGTGACGCCAATGGACGAGCACAATACCGCGCTCCTGGGCCGCGTTCATCCGCCCGGTTGGGTCAATCCCACGCCCGAGCCGATGTACAACCTGGTCGTCATCGGCGCGGGGACGGCGGGACTCGTCACGGCGATGGGCGCGGCGGGACTTGGGGCGAAGGTCGCGCTGGTGGAGCGGCACTTGATGGGCGGCGACTGCTTGAATGTGGGGTGCGTTCCGTCGAAGGCCGTTATTCGTTCTTCGCGCGTCGCGGCCGATGCGCGAAACGCGGCGGAGATTGGGGTAAATGTGCGCGGCGGGGAGGTGGATTTCGGCGCAGTGATGGCGCGCATGAGGCGGTTGCGCGCGGGAATCAGCCACGCAGATTCGGCGGAGCGATTCGCGAGGGCTGGGGTGGATGTGTTCCTAGGCGATGGTTCGTTCGTCGACGCACATACTGTTCGAGTGGGCGGCGCGACGCTGCGATTCAAGCGCGCCGTGATCGCGACTGGGGCGCGCGCGGCGAGACCGGCGATCGCGGGACTTGCCGAGGCGGGTTATCTCGACAATGAGTCCGTGTTTGGCTTGACGGAGCGTCCCGCGCGGCTGGCAGTGCTCGGCGCGGGACCGATTGGTTGTGAATTGGCGCAGGCTTTCCGACGGCTGGGTTCTGAAGTCACACTTATAGAGCTGGGCCCGCAGATTTTGCCGCGGGAGGATCGGGATGCGGCGGAGGTCGTGCAGCGTAGTTTGCAGCGGGACCGCGTTGGAATTCTACTCGAGTGCGGAGTAAAGCGCGTGGAATCGAGCACGGGGGAACAGCACATTTATGTAGCTACAGGCGGCGATGACAAATCGATCGCCGTGGATGAAATCCTCGTCGCGGCGGGTCGGAATCCCAATGTCGAAGGACTCGGTCTCGAATCGATCGGCGTGCGCTATGACGCCAAGCGCGGCGTCGAGGTGAACGATTTTCTGCAAACGAGCGTGCCGCACATTTACGCCGCGGGCGACGTGTGCATGGCGTGGAAATTCACGCATGCGGCGGATTTCGCGGCGCGCATCGTGATTCAGAACGCGCTGTTTAGCGTGGGAGCGTTTGGGCGCCGAAAGTTAAGTTCGCTGACGATGCCGTGGTGCACATACACCTCGCCGGAGATTGCGCACGTTGGGTTGTACGCCAAGGAGGCTGAGGAGCGGGGAATCGCTGTTGATACGTTCGTGCAGCCGATGCGTGAAGTCGATCGCGCGATTCTCGACGGCGAAGTGGACGGCTTTGTGAAGGTGCACGTGCGGAAAGGGACGGATCGCATTGTGGGCGCGACGGTCGTGGCGGCGCATGCGGGCGACTTGATCAGCGAGATATCTGTCGCGATGGTAAACGGTGTCGGGTTGAAGGGGATTGCGAACACGATTCACCCGTATCCTACGCAGGCGGATGCGATTCGGAAATTAGGGGATCAGTTTAACCGGACGCGGTTGACGCCGCGCTTGAAGAGGCTGATGGGGATGTGGATGGCGCGTCGCGGGCGGTGATGGGAGATATGGGAAGAATAGGAAGAATGTGTTTAGAAATTGGTGACGAGCCGGGGGGGCAGCTAGGGTAGGGGAATTATGCGCTGCAGGCCGAAGAGCATCTCGGCTTCGCAAACGATGGTGCCCTCGACGCGCGCGGTCGCCGCGACGCGGCAGGCGTTACGGCGATGCTGGAGCATGTGAGACTCGATGACGATTTGATCGCCGGGGACGACCGCTCGGCGGAATTTTGCGTTGTCGATGCTGAGAAAGAACGCGTGGTGCTCCGGGTCGCCTTCGGGTCCGAACACGAGGAGCGAACTGACTTGCGCCATGGCTTCGACGATGAGCACGCCGGGCATGACGGGGTTGCGCGGCCAGTGTCCCTGGAAAAACTGTTCGTTGATCGTGACGTTCTTGATGCCGACGACGTGTTTGCCGGATTCGAACGACAAGATGCGGTCGACCAGCAGGAACGGAAAGCGGTGCGGCAGCACCTTCATGATTTTGTTCACGTCGAGCGCGGGCGCGGTGCGTGGCTCGGACAAGAACTCGAGCTTCGCGTTGCCGTTCATCAGCGCCTTTTTGATTTCCTTCGAAAATTTGACGTGCGTGGCGTGGCCGGATTTGACGCCGATGACGTGGCCCTTCACCGGGCGGCCGAGCAGGAACAAATCGCCGAGGAGATCGAGGACCTTGTGACGGACAAATTCGTCAGGGAATCGCAGGTCGTCGTTCAGGATTGCTTCGTCGCCAATAACGACGGCGTTCTCGAGGTTGCCGCCTTTGATGAGGCCCTGGTCCTGCAGCATTTTGACTTCGCGCAGGAAGCAAAAGGTGCGCGCGGACGCGATCTCGCGCTCAAACAATTCGGGGGTGATGGTGAACGAGGCGTATTGCGTGCCGATCGCTACGTGGTCGTAGGCGATGGTCATCGTTATGCGCAGTTCTTCGGACGGCAACACGCTGAGGGTCACGTCGTCCTGGCGATAGTAGACCGGCTCTTCGACTTTGATGTATCGGCGGTCGGCGTTTTGCTCGACGATGCCGGCGCGTTTCAGCACGGTCATGAACGGCAAGCCGCTGCCATCGCCAACGGGCGTTTCTTTTGCGTCGACTTCGATATCGAGGTTGTCGATGCCCATGCCGACGATGGTGGCGAGCACGTGCTCGACGGTATGCACCTCGACTCCGTTGATGCCGAGCGTGGTGCCGCGCGACACGTCGGTGACGTTGTCGACATCGGCACGAATGGCGGGACGGCCGGGCAGGTCGACGCGGTAGAAGGTAACGCCGCTATCGGGCGGGGCGGGCTTGAACGTGAGTGTCGTGAGGTTGCCGGTGTGAATGCCTATGCCTGAGAAGGCGCACGCTTCACGAGTCGTCCGTTGATGATCCATGGATTTCTCGTACTACCTCTTCCAATTGTTTTTCGAGCGCCCGAACGCGACGCTGCAACTCGGGGACTAGCTTCTGTCCCACGAGAATTCGCCTCGCGGTAGCGTGGTCCTCCGCGGGAAAACCGGAGACCGTGCTTCCGGCGGGGATTGACTTGGTGACGCCCGTGCGCGCGGCGACGATGGTGTTGTCGCCGACTTCGATATGACCATTGATGCCGACTTGACCGCCGATGGTAACGCGATTGCCGATTCGAGCGCTGCCGCAAATGCCGGTGTTGCCGGAAATTGTGCAGTGCTCGCCAACCCGAACATTGTGGCCCACTTGCACGAGGTTGTCAATTTTGGTGCCCGCGCCGATGAACGTCTCGCCGCAGGTGGCGCGGTCGATCGCGCTATTCGCGCCCACTTCGACGCCGTCGCTCAGCACAACGCGGCCGACCTGCGGAATTTTCGTGGGCTTGCCTTCGAAGGGCGCATAGCCGAAGCCGTCGCTGCCGATCGAGGCGTTGCTGTGGAGGATGCAGTCCGCGCCGATGACGCTGCGCTCGCGGATGCTGACGTTCGGATAAATAACGGTGCGCGCGCCGATGGTCGAATTTCGACCGACGTATGCGCCGGGATAGACGACGACATCGTCGCCGAGTTCGCAGCCCGATTCGATCACGGCGCAGGCGTCAATCGCGACGCGTTGGCCCAGCGTTACGCCGTCTTTCACGACGGCCTGCGGATGAATACCAACGGGATGTTGCAGGCCCTCTTCCTCGACACTTTTCAAAATCGTGGCGAAGGAGAGATACGGGTTGCGCACCTGAATGATGGGCCGGCCGGAATCCGTCACGCCTTCGGGTGCGAGAATCGCGGAGGCTTTCGTCACGGACAGATAGCGCAGGTACGGGCCGTTGGTGACGAAGGTCAAATCGCCCGCGCTGGCTTCACGAATTCCGTTCACGCCGGTGATGACCGTGACGCCATCGCCGACCACGCGGCCGCCGACCATCTGCGCGATTTCATTGACGGTCTTATTCACAGGTAGTTAACCGCTGTGGCGAGTCGAGGCATTCCGCAAACACGTCATTCTGAACGAACTGAAGAATCTCGCCGAACCCGACGTCTGAGCGCAAATGAGATTCTTCGCTGGCGCTCGGAATGACTTTGCTGGCGCCCGGAATGACCGACGGAAAGTTCACGGAAAGCGTTCCGGGTTCTGCCGGGAACATCAGGATTTCTTGTACTTTCCATTGAGGTGCTCGATAACGCGGCTGGTGATGTTGAGCGTGGTGCTGGAGTAGAGCACGCTCGTGGGGCCGCCCGTACCGCCTTCCAAAATCAGGTGATAGTTGCCTTGCGTGCCGACTTCCGTTACGGCCGTGCGGATATCGGCAAAGAGGTCGTCGAGCAATTTCTTTTCGCGGCGATCGATTTCGCCCTGTTGGCGATTGAACTCGGCTTGGTACTTGCCGTAGTCGGACTGAATATCCTCTTCGAGGTCCTCAAGTTCCTCGTCAGTCATCTTGCCCTTCTTCGCTTCGTACTGCTTCTTGGCATTCTCGATCTTGGTGGACAGCGCGTCAATTTCAACCTGGCGGGATTTCTTCTCTGCTTCGAGTTTCACGTATTCGACTTTCTGGCGCTCGTACGCCTCGAAGACAGCCTTCAAGTCGACGACGGCGATTTTGTACTGAGTATTGGCCTGTTCGTTTTGGGCGGATGCGCCCGCTCCGGCGAAAAGCATGGCCACCGCCGCGACGAGTCCGATTGGATGCAACCGTTTCCTTTGAACCATCATGATGAACCCCTTAGCCTCCGTAGTGGAGTTATTGTCGTTGAACGCCGGTGGGTGCCCCCTGAGCCCCACGCCCCATTTCCGGCGGGTAGTTTATCATAGACGGCTACAGGCGCTTCAAAACGTGCCGGGAACCGTCAACCGGCGGGGATGCGCTCGCGGATCCATTTTCGAATCAACGCGATGGCGTCGATCCCTTCGGATTGAGCGAGTTCATCCAGAGCGCGGGCCTCGTCCGGATCGAGTTCCACCGTCACCGTGGCCTTCCGTTGGAATACGGGCTCGGTGACTTCCTCCAATTCGTCCTCGAAAGCAGTCAGATCGTGGGAGTCCCAGAATTGGGCCAATTCTTGGATGGAGTCCGTGATGGGAAGTTTTGCTCGACTTACGTGTTTCGCCATTGTGAGAATCTGCGCTTTTCTGATGCCGTCATTGGCCTTGCCGTAATCGGATAGGCCCGTCCGTCAGGAAATCGGATAATGACACAGAATAGGTATCGTCCTGAGTCCGTCCGACCGAGTACATAGTATACAGGGTTAGCGCCTTCCGATTTCGCCCTCCGAACGAATGATTCAGTGAAGCAAACTTCCTCAAATTCTTCGGGCGTCACGCCGTGCCGAGAGATGTGGTCGATACGATCGTCCGTCCAAACGAGGTCGTGAATCGTCATTGCCGAAGAGTATCGAATCCTGGCCACGGCGACAATTCGTCGCTATCATTGACTTGGCGATCCTTTGAATCCGCTACTCCCTGTTCGCTAGAGTGCCGACTTCCCCGTTCGGCTCAGGACGGGCGTTTTCGGTTCCTAACCCACCACCTTCCGGAGAGACGCTGCCATGGCTGATTTGGTTTCTTATACTCGCGAAGGGGATGTCGGCGTGATCACCGTCGACAGTCCGCCCGTGAATGCGTTGAGCCAGGGGGTGCGGAAGGGGCTGGTCGACTGTTTCGCGAAGGCGACCGCGGACAAGGCGAAGGCCGTCGTGCTCATTTGCGCGGGACGGACGTTTATCGCGGGGGCGGACATCAGCGAGTTCGGGAAGCCGCCGAAGGAGCCGAATCTCAACGTCGCGATCGAGGGCGTCGAGAATGCGCCGTATCCCGTCGTCGCGGCGGTGCACGGCACGGCGTTGGGCGGCGGCTGCGAGATTGCGATGTGTTGCCATTATCGCGTCGCGGTGCCTTCGGCGAAATTCGGCCAGCCCGAAGTGAAACTCGGCATCATCCCCGGGGCGGGCGGGACGCAACGTCTGCCGCGGCTCGTCGGCGTCGAGAAGGCGCTCGAGATGATTGTGGGCGGCGATCCGATCTCCGCGAAGGAGGCGAAGGCTGTCGGGCTTGTCGACGAGATTATCGACGGCGATTTGCAAGCGGGTGCGATTGCGTTCGCGAACAAACTCGTCCAGACGAAGGCGCCGTTGAAACGCGTGCGCGATCTCGACGACAAAGTGAAGAACGTCGATCCCAAGGTGTTTCAGCAGGCGCGCAAGATGGCGAATGCGAGTGCGCGGAATTTCGAAGCGCCCCAGGCGTGTATCGATGCGGTCGAGGCGGGTTGCCAGGGCAAGCCCTTCGACGAGGGGATCGCGAAGGAACGCGAGATTTTCGTGAAGAGCGTTCAGTCCGATCAGTCCAAGGGGCAGCGGCACATCTTCTTCGCCGAACGCCAGGCCGCGAAGGTCGACGACGTGCCCGCGGATACGCCGATGCGTGACGTGAAGAGCGTGGGCATTCTCGGCGCGGGCACGATGGGCGGCGGCATCGCGATGAATTTCGTGAACGCGGGCGTGCCGGTTCGGCTGCTCGACACGACGCAGGAGCTGGTCGATAAGGGCATCGGCATCATAGAGAAGAACTACGCGAGAACGGTCTCGAAGGGCAAGCTTTCGCAGGGCGATATGGACAAGCGGATGGGCCTCATCACGACGGGGACGGACCTGGATGCATTCGCGGATGTGGACTACGTGATCGAGGCCGTGTTTGAAGAGATGGGCGTGAAGAAAGACGTGTTCAAGAAGCTGGACGCGGTCTGCAAACCGGGCGCAATACTCGCGACGAATACGTCGACGCTCGACGTGGACGAAATCGCGTCAGTCACGAAGCGGCCGCAGGATGTGATCGGCACGCACTTTTTCAGCCCGGCGAACGTGATGAAATTGCTCGAAGTGGTGCGCGCGAAAAAGACGGGGAAGGACGTGCTGGCGACGACGATGAACGTCGCAAAACAGATCAAGAAGGTGCCGGTGGTCGTCGGCGTGTGCGATGGATTCGTCGGCAACCGCATGCTGTATCCGTACACGTCGCAGGCGGCGTTTCTCGTCGAGGAAGGCGCGCTGCCGCAACAGGTCGACAAGGTGATCTACGATTTCGGCCTCGCGATGGGACCTTTCGCGATGGGCGATCTCGCGGGACTCGACGTCGGCTGGCGCATCCGCAAGGCGAAGGGGCATCCGACGGATCGGCGGTACTCGACCGTAGGCGATAAGCTCTGCGAAGCGGGACGTTTCGGCCAGAAGACCTCGAACGGCTGGTATCGCTACGAACCGGGCGACCGCACGCCGCAGCCGGACCCGGAAGTCGAGAAGATCATCGAGGCGGAATCGAAGGCGAAGGACATCAAACGGCGCGACATTAGCAACAAGGAAATTCTCGAACGTTGCATGTACGCGATGATTAACGAAGGCGCGAAGATTCTCGAGGAAGGATTCGCTCAGCGCGCGAGCGACATCGACGTGATCTACATTTACGGCTACGGATTCCCAGTGTACCGCGGCGGCCCGATGTTCTACGCGGATACCGTGGGCCTCAAAGAGGTCTACAAGCGGGTGTGCGACTTCCACGATCAGTTTGGCGTGGAGTGGACGCCTGCGCCGTTGCTCAAGAAGCTCGCGGAAAAGGGCGGCACATTCAACGCTTAGACCTTAGGGATGAGGTGGCGATAGAGAGCCGCTAATACAAGGCCACGGACGCCTGGGCGCGTAGCTAGGGCGTGACATCGGAATTTGTCGTCGTGGCAAGCCGACGGAGAACCGTCGATGGGAGGAGAATCCCCTAAGGTGAACCTATTCCGCGCAATGCAGGACGCAAGCCGCACCCTCGACAATCCGCACCGAGTATCAATGGCGATTCTTAAAAGCTAGGACAACTCCCTCCATGACCCGCGACGACTTTATCGGACCTCGGCGTCACTAGAGATACACGACCCATCATAACTGACCCATACGCCGCGTGTTTCCAGGGCCGGAACATCCCTGCACAGAGCGGTCTGGCTGAGCGGGTTCTCACGAATATCCAAACGACCCAAGTACGTGATAGTTGTTAGCGGCGATATATCGGTTATCCGATTAACCCCCAAGTAGAGATTAACAACCGAAAGGGTTGCGAGAGGGGACACGTCGGTTATCTGGTTATGGTTTAAAGCGAGGGTGAACAAACTGAGCATTTCTAGCGGAGACACATCACTTATCTGATTCTGACCCAACCTGAGTTCAGCAAGTCTCGTGAGGCCCGTGAGTGGCGATACGTCGCCTATCTGGTTTCTCTCCAAATAGAGGATAGACAGATTGGCGAGTGCGGTGAGCGGCGACACGTCGCTTATTTGGTTGTCGCTCAAGATGAGCCAATCTAGACCAGAAAGCGTTGAAAGCGGCGAGATGTCATCTATTTGGTTATTGTGCAAGTAGAGTTCGCTCAGGTTAGTGAGAGTTGACAGCCCCGATACATCATTTATCTCATTCTCCTCCAACCTGAGGTAACCCAGGCTAGTGAGAGTCGAGAGATCAGACACATCGCTTATCCTGTTATCAACCAATTTGAGGCGAACCAGACCGGTGAGGGAGGAGATTTGTGACACGTCAGTTATCTGGTTACTGGATAAAGTCAGTTCGCTCAAGTCAGTGAGAGTCGTGAGCGGCGACAAATCGTTTATGTCGTTTACGCCTAAGTTCAGTTGAGATAGACTTCTTGCCGACTCGAGTCCCGAAAGATCGACAATGTTGCGTTCCCAACAATACAGAGAATAGAGCCCGATGATATCCGTACTGAGGATAGCACCGCTCGGTTTG
>JBGTJY010000306.1:0-2674 GCA_041744855.1 Candidatus Hydrogenedentales bacterium | reverse complement strand
CCCGTTGCCGCCCGCAAAGGGGGGCTGGTTCGGGATCTCGCCCAGCGTCTTCGAACTACGGACCCAAACACTGCATATTGGCGACAACGCGTCAATCCACGCCCCATGTCGAGCGTTCAGCCCGATCATGACGCTCCCGGCCGGACACTTCGATTCGAACGGAACACCGCCTGACTCACCGATTGTGGTCGTGCGTGAACCGGTCGATTCTGCGAAACCAATGCTCAAGCTGAGGGTGAGCATCGCGAAGATAGTAACTGCACCACGAAGCCGCATAAACGCCACGACCATCGCAGGAGACAAAAGCGGAAGGAAACGTGCTCGCTGCAAAGTTGCGGATTGCATTTTGAACCTCCCAACTATCTCGGTCTGTACTGAAAATAGTGGCTCCCGCATGGTCGCCATTTCTTCGGCCAGTTCGTTAGTCAAGTTCCTTCTGAGCCGAAAGCGTCGGCGGGGGCAAGGGAGCCTGAACACCAATCGCGATTGCCTGCACCCCCCATGCCGTTGCAGCCGTTGAGATCCACTGATCGTGGCCGAACGGAAATCCACTCTCGAAGTACGGCTGGAACTTGATACTTCGACTTCGCACGTGCCATGAGCCGTCCGGGAACTGAGTGGACAGCAGATATTCAACTCCGCGGCGATACGCACTGTCGTCAGTACTTAAAGCAGTGGACTCGATGAGAGCCGTGAGTGCAACGCCGGTCGCGTAAGCATCGCTTTTCATATGCGGATTGCCGCCCCATCCTCCATCGGAACGCTGCAAAGCAAGCAGCGCCTTTGCCGCCTCCCTGCGATCGCGATCTGCCGCACCGGACCACGTCAGGCCCGATAGCCGCATGGTGAGATCCTCAGTCGTGATCGGCCTTGCCCGCTTCAGCCAGGCTCCCGCACGAGCGATTCGCTCCGTGAATTCCTGTTTGCGCGCCGGGAATGCGTACGCTTGAAGCGCTCGAACGACTCGCGCCGTGGCAGCGAAATGGCTCTGTGAAATGGGCGGCCGCAGTTGGACCTCACCTGCTAACCAACCGCCATCCACGTCCTGCGATTCTGCCATTGCGACAACGGCGGCATCGGTGATGTTGTCCGCTGGGTAGTTGCTTGCCTGAAGCCCAAGCAGCATCTCGGCGATCCGATTGGCGCCGCCATCAGGAATGATGGCCTGCAGGTATTCTTCCGTCAGGCCAACTCCCAGTGACTTTATCTGGACTGTCCGCTCTTTCGCTCCTTCCTCGCTTATTGAAATGCCTGTCGCCTTCGCGTGAAGCTGCGCGCGGGCCACTAACGGCTGGTGATGGCAGCCGACGCATCCGCTGTTGAGGAAGAACTGCGCGCTCGTCCGATCCAGCAGTGCCATGCTGCGAGCGACGGCCTCGGCCGGTTTCGTCCGTTCTACTTGGGGCGGCTTTGGGGCTTTATACAGAACGCCGTTTTTGGCGCCCGACCTCTTGAGCGTGCTAACCACCTCGGGATAGCCGAACTTCTCCGCCCAGTCCAGTGGTGTTTCGCCGGTATTATCGGGAGCGTTCCCATCCGCTCCTGCCGCCAGTAAAGTCCGAACCACAGCCACTGAAGGTGTTTCTGAGGCCAAGGCAAAGTGCAGTGGGGTGAGACTACGGCTGTCGCGGGCATTTACGTTCGCGCCGGCTTTTATCAGATCCCGCACCATGCCGACCGCACCCGTTGCGGCGGCATTGTGCAGCGCAGTGACTTTCTGGTTGTTGGTTGGCCCATTCCTTTGTTGGCCCCCTCGAGTGTTGACGGCATGCACGTCTACTCTTCTCGCCAGTAGGAGCCGGACGGCCTCGACATCGCCCGTCAAGGATGCTGCGGTTAAGGGCGTTGGCGCCTGACATGGCCGTCGCATGCGGGTCGGCTCCCTTGGCGAGCAGCATACGCATGGTCTCAACCTCTCCGGCGATGGCAGCCCGGAAGAGTGGGTGAAGTTGAGGGGTCCGCCTTGGACATTGACCTCCGCGCCTTTGGCGAGCAGGAGTGCGACAGTTTCGGCGCCTCCGGCCCGCAAGGCAGCAACCTTCAGAGCGGTCGTACCCTGTTTCGAGCTGGCGTTTACGTCGGCTCCGTGCTCAATCAGGAACTTGGCTTTCTCCGGATTGCGGGCACACCAGAGCAGTGCCGTAGCGTCAGACGAGTTACGTGCGTTCACATCCGCGCCGGCTTCCACCAGCAGTTTGAGAGTGGCGAAGTTGCCAAAGGCTGCCGCATGCATCAAGGGCGTCGCCCCGGTTTTGTCCCGCGCTTCGAGTGTCTCCTTCGAGAGTTCTGCCTTCACGGCGGCTATGTCTCCATTGCGGATCGCCTGAAACAGGTCGCCGCCGTTTGCCGCCGCTGTGGTCAGAACCACCGAGGTCAGCACCAGGACCCTCAAGCCTCTCCAGGTGTGCTGGAATGCGCCATTGATTGCTTTCATTTGCTTCCTCCGAAGTCAGTTTGTTGAGTGTGATCGTGCTTAAGCCAAGGATTCGCGGAAACTGGTGCGTCTCTCCTCTGCCCACTTCTCGAATGAGCCGCTTCCAGTCCCGTCACACTTACGGGCGCCGCTCAGCCCTAGTCGTCACGACGCTTTGATCGATATGGGACTTTAGGTTCGGCTCGAGCGCCAGCGCCTTTGGAAATCCATTTCCGCTTCCGCCGGTCTGCCAAGAAGCAA
>JBGTJY010000305.1:0-4371 GCA_041744855.1 Candidatus Hydrogenedentales bacterium | reverse complement strand
CCCGTCCCGTCGTCCCCGTATTCCAGGCAACGCGTGTGCACGTCCTTCATGATGCCGATGAGCCGTGTTTCGACTTCATGCCGGCTCCACGAGATGCGCAATGCGTTCTGGCTTTGCTCGAGTCCGGAGACCGCGACCCCGCCTGCATTCGCCGCCTTCGCCGGTCCGAACAAGACTTTCGCTTTCTGAAACGCGTGGACCGATTCGAGTGTGCTCGGCATGTTCGCGCCCTCCGCCACGGCGATCACGCCGTTCTTGATGAGCGTCTCTGCGTCGGCGAGTTCTATTTCGTTTTGCGTAGCGCACGGGAATGCGAGGTCACACTTCACGCCCCAGGGCCGTTCGCCCTCATGGAATGTCGCGTGCTTGAACTTATCGGCGTATTCATGGATGCGTCCGCGGCGGACTTCCTTCAAATCGATGAGCCATTCCAATTTGTCGTGATCGATCCCGACGGGATCGTGGATAAACCCATCGGAGTCGGACGCGGTGACGACCCTTACTCCAAGTTCGATGAGCTTCTCGATGCAATAGAGGGCGACGTTGCCGGAGCCCGAAATGGTGGCCACCTTGCCTTCGAGTCCTTCGCCCTTCGTGTGGAGCATGTTCTCCATGAAGTAAACAGCGCCGTGACCCGTCGCTTCGGTTCGGCCGAGGCTGCCGCCGAACTCGATGCCTTTGCCCGTCAGGACCCCGGTGAACCGGTTTTCCAACCGCTTGTACTGGCCGAACATGTAGCTGATCTCGCGTGCGCCGACCCCGATGTCGCCCGCCGGCACGTCCGTGTGCTCGCCGATGTGGCGCGAGAGCTCAATCATCAGCGAATGGCAAAAGCGCATGACCTCGCGGTCGGACTTGCCCTTGGGGTTGAAGTTCGACCCGCCCTTGGCGCCGCCCATGGGTAGGCCGGTCAGGCTGTTCTTGAAGACCTGCTCGAAGCCTAGAAACTTAAGGACGCTCTGCGTGACCGTGGGGTGGAAGCGCATGCCGCCTTTGTAGGGACCGATTGCGTTGTTGAACTGCACGCGCCACGCCCGATTCGCGCGGACCTGGCCCTGGTCGTCCTCCCAACTCACGCGGAAAATGATGATGCGGTCCGGCTCGGTCATCCGCTCGAGGATTTGCGCGTCGCGATATTTCGGATGCTCCAGGACGAACGGCATCACCGATTCGGTGACCTCCCGCACCGCCTGATGGAATTCCTCCTCGCCGGGGTTGCGCTTAATAAGCCCCAGCATGAACTGCTCGATTTCCTGCTTGACCCCCGGCGCTTGATCCGCCATCGTGTACCCCCGTACGTTGGTGCCCGCTCGACGGCAAAGCATACCGCAGCCATGCGGCGAACACGAAGTTGTAGTGCAGGCTTCCAGCCTGCTCCCGTGGCAACGAAACGCTAGCTGAGAAGGAGACCCCCGATGAAGGCGCGACAAGTGCTCGAGACCTGCCTCTACGTCGACGACCTCGACGCCGCCGAGCGCTTCTACGGCGACGTGCTCGGGCTGGAGAAAATTGCCCGCGTCGAAGAACGCCACGTGTTCTTCCGCTGCGGCGACGGCGTGTTCCTCCTGTTCAATCCCGAAGCGACCGCAATCGATTCCGGCATCGGCATCCCAAACCACGGCGCGATCGGCGCGGGCCACGTGGCGTTCCGAATGGAGTCCGACGAGATCGACGCATGGCGCGACCACCTGATCAAGCACGACGTCGAGATCGAACTCGAGTTCACCTGGCCCACCGGCGGCTACTCAATCTACTTCCGCGACCCCCAAGGCAACAGCGTCGAATTCGCCACGGCAAAGACCTGGGGGATTGATTAGTCTTGGTAACGCCGCTTTCGTAAGCGGCGAGTCTGTCCAGAAGCCCACGGACCCGATCCTACCGCCGCTTGAAAAGCGGTTCTACGAAGCGATTCCACGCGAAACAACCGCGCTCAATTCCAAACTACTGAAAATCCCGTCGCCAGCAGCCCGCTCACATCGCGTGTGAACACTGAAAGTCCAACAGCTACACGGAGTTGTCCCACGAAAGTGAATTGCGATATCAGGTCGAAATAGGACAATTCGATCGAGGACGCCTCGGGATTTGGGACGTTTCACCCCACAGTCACCACAGTCGCGGGCTCGATTTATTGAACATAATATATATTATCGGACGTTAAGGCGATCTCGTAACGATGCACTTCCTCTAAATGATCCATCTCCCAATCCTCACATCCATTCTTCTTACACCTTCAGCCATTCTCGACGTACCTACCGCGCGAAAAAATCCTTTAAATCTTGTACATCTTGTCCAGTGCGTTGTTCTCTCCGTTCCCGTCTGTAAATTCAATCGGTGTTCATCTGTGCCCATCGGTGTTCATCTGTGGTGAATCTTTCCCCCGTGATCCCCGTGTGCCCCGTGGTTTGGTTGCGGCTATGCCGCGCTGTGTTTGTTGGGGTTCTTTCGTCGTGGAGCGCATCAGTCTATCCAGGTCCTCTATGTCGCAGGGTTTGACGAGGTAGCCACCAAAGCCGGCTTCGCGCGCCATGTCGATGCAGGTTCGCAAAGTTTGCTATGCTCGCGTTGAGCGGGTAGGCTATTGACGACTATGCGAAACAAAAGGCAGCAGTTCAATTCCCTCCGCCTCGCGTACCAAGGGGCAAGCGGTTCTCCTCCACCGCCCTGAGCGCCGTTCAGGCCCTTTCTCCCCAACTCCAAGTTTTCCCCGTTACACGTTGCGTAGCTGCCAGCACCACGTGTGCGCATCCATTCTGAAACGGTCCCGGTATGAGTACGAATACGACTCCGAACCCCACGCTCTCTAAAGAAATTGCCCGTCGCCGGACACTCGCCATCAGTTCGCACCCCGACGCCGGAAAGACAACGCTCACCGAAAAGCTTCTACTCTACGGCGGCGCGCTCGAATTGGCGGGCGCCGTAACGACACGGAAGCATCAGCGCGCCACGGCGTCGGATTGGATGGAACTGGAGCGGCAAAGAGGCATTTCCGTGAGCTCCACGGTGCTGCCTTTTGAATACCGTGGCCATCGGGTCAATTTACTGGACACACCCGGCCACCGCGACTTTGCAGACGACACGTACCGTGTACTTACAGCCGTGGACTCCGTCATCATGGTCATCGACGCGGTCAAGGGGATCGAAGCGCAGACACTAAAGTTATACGAGGTGTGCCGCGATCGGGGCGTGCCCATCTTTACTTTCATCAACAAGCTCGATCGCCCCGCGCGGGAACCACTCGAGTTGATCGACGAGGTGGAGTCGGTACTGGGCATTGCCGCCTATCCCGTGAACTGGCCCTTGGGCTCAGGAGACCGGTTTCGCGGGGTGTGGGATCGCCGCTCCCGTCAGGCGCATCTTTTTACCCGCTTGGCGGGCGGAGCCTCCCGCGCGGCCGTCGTACGAGCCGATTTGACCGATGCCGTCGTACGCGATCGCCTCGATGACGATGTCTATGCGCAGGTGTGCGAGGAGATAAGCCTAGTCGACTCGGCCGGCGCGAAATACGATCCCGAGGCCTGGGCCGACGGGCAAGCAACGCCCGTCTATTTTGGCAGCGCCTTCTACAACTTTGGCGTGGAACTTCTGCTCGATGGTTTGCTCGAGCACGCTAGCCCACCGGCGCCGCGGACCGCCCGTAACGGCCAAATCGTCACCCCCGATACAGAGAGTTTTTCCGGATTCATTTTCAAGATTCAGGCCAACATGGATCCGCGCCATCGCGACCGGGTTGCGTTCGTGCGCATCGTTTCCGGCAAGTTCTCGCGCGACATGGTCGTGCATCACGCTCCGGCCGACAAGAAGGTGCGGCTGTCAAATGTGAGCACGATTTTCGGCGCCGAGCGGGAAACGGTGTATGCCGCTTACCCGGGCGATGTAGTGGGGATCGTGGGTAAAGGCCGTTTTTCCATTGGCGATACCCTGACGGAAGATGCGTCAATCGAATACGAAGAAATACCCGCCTTCGCCCCGGAAGCCTTCGCGTTCATTCAATGCACGACCGCGGCGGAAGCCAAGCGATTTCGCAGTGGCTTGGAGCAATTGCTCCAGGAGGGTGTCGCCCAGGCGTTTACCCTGCCGGGAGAGGCATCGGGATTGAGACATCTCATTGGCGCAGGAGGATCGCTGCAATTCGACGTCATGCAGTACCGGCTGGAGTCGGAATACGGCGCGAACACGCACTGGGCGCTTGCACCCTGGAAAGAGGCACGTTGGCTCCACCGAGATACACCCGCCGACGGGTTCACGCTTGCTTCGGACTTTACCGTGGCGCTCGATAAGCATGGACAGAGGGTTCTGCTCTTTCACGACGCATGGAACTTGCAATACTTTGAGAAGCGTAACCCCAATGTGCGGCTAAGCCGGTATCCGTTT
>JBGTJY010000304.1:0-2584 GCA_041744855.1 Candidatus Hydrogenedentales bacterium | reverse complement strand
GGGCGGGACGCGAGGTGGCGGGCGAGACACGGGGGGCGGGCGCGGGGGGCGGGAACGAGGCGTTGGTGTGCGGCACCATGTTCGCTGCCGAGTTCGCGTCATCATAGGTGCGTGCGAATAGCGTATGCTAACTAAAGGCGTGCCGTGCTGAAAGCTGGCAGCGCGCCGGTGGCGTGGACCGTTGTGGGAGGAAGGATAAAATGCGGATACAAAATCGATACGCTGTGGTTTTGTTAGCGATGCACGCGCTAATCGCCGGTTGTTGCAGCAACAACGTGCGCGAGATTGAATCGGCCTACGAATCGGGCGTGATGGGGGTCGAGGGCATTTTGTGGCAACTCGACGAAGTTTATGGAACGCGTGCGGAACCCACGCCGGCGGATGAGCCTGCCGCGCATTTCGTGCTGAACCCGGCGGATCATCAGGCGTCAGGTTATAGCGGCATCAATCATTTCAGCGGCCCGTACGAGCTCAGCGGCATGTCGCTCCGCTTCCGACCGCTGGCCATGACGCGGCGCGCGGGACCAGAGCCGTTGATGAGGCAGGAATCCGCATTCACGCAGGCGTTGACGGATGCGCGTTCGTGGCGCGCGATCGGCGATAGGCAGATCGAACTGCTCGACGACAGCGGCGAGCGACTCGCGACGTTTCGAGCCCGATAACTTAAGCGACACACCGATTTAAGCAGCACGAATCGATTTAAGCAGGACGAATCGATTTAAGCAGGACAAGCCGTTGGCGTCGGGCAAGTGGACCATCGAACACAAACGGGACATTCGACTTGCGGCGACGCATGCGGCTTCGTGTGGGGCGCGCGCGGTCGACATCGCCTACAAGCTCGGCGGCGGCACTTCGGTTTATAGCCAGTCGCCGTTGCAACGCTACTTTCGTGATGTGCACACCGCAACGCAGCACATCATGGTCGGGCCGGGGACGTGGGAACAGACGGGGCGGCTTTGCTTCGGACTGGATTCCGACACGGCAATGATTTGAGTCGTAGTGGCTCGAAATGTCCGGAACGAGGGACGGACCATCGCGGGACTTCCCCTTCAACGGGTATAATGCGTCCTTAGCATTAACATCGGGCTGAATGCGGTGGGCGAAAAAGAGGGACGACGGGTCGAACGATGGGTTGGGGTGTGTCTATTGCCGTTTCGTGCGTCCTGTGGGCGGTTGGCGCGGCACAACCGGGCTCGTTCGTCCATTTTGAATCGCCGCAGGTCCATCCGATCGACGTAAGCCCGGATGCTGCCTGGCTGGCGGTCTGCAATACGGCGGATAGCCGCGTCGAGCTATTTGAATTAGGCGACGCCGCGCCGACCCACCGGGCATCGATACCGGTCGGCTACGATCCCGTTAGCGTTCGGTTCCGTTCGGATTCCGAGTTGTGGGTCGTCAACTTCATTTCCGATTCGATTAGCGTAATCGATATCGGGAGTGGAAGCGTCGTCGACACGATCCAAACGGCGGACGAACCTTGCGATGTCGTGTTCGCTGGACCGTCCGGACATGCGTTCGTGACGTGTTCGAGTGTCGACCTCGTTCAGGTCTTCGATCCCGACGATGCCTCAGCGCCGCTGGCGCAGATTCCGATTGAGGGCGAAGCTCCGCGTGCGCTCGCGGTCGATCCCACCGGCCAGTTCGTCTACGCCGCGATATTCGAATCCGGGAATCGCAGCACGATTCTTCAAGGTGGCCTTATCGGCGCCGCGCGGCGATTTCCGGCATCACCGAATGTTGTGGATCATCCCGAGGGTCCGTATGGCGGAGCGAATCCGCCCCCGAACGATGGCGCGGAATTCTCGCCTGCGATGAATCCGGCGAACTCCGCACCGCCGAGGGTTTCGCTGATCGTCCAACAGAGTGACGACGGCTCGTGGTTGGACGACAACGGAGCGGATTGGACGGAATTCGTGAGCGGCGACCGGGCCGCGGAGTCCGGCCGTATCCCCGGTTGGACGCTGATCGACAACGACGTGGCCGTGATCGACGCAGCGACGCATTCGGTGGAGTATGTGACCGGTTTGATGAACATTTGCATGGGCCTCGCCGCGCATCCCATGACTGGTCACCCGACGGTGGTTGGCACGGACGCGATGAACGTGGTGCGATTCGAGCCGAATCTGCGCGGCCGATTCGCGCGCGTGGTGTTCGGGACAGCGGACTCCGACGGCGGAGCGCGCGCGATTACCGATTTGAATCCGCACCTTGACTACGCCGTTGCGACCGAGGCGCAGGCTGTGCGGGATCGGTCGTTGGGCGATCCGCGCGCGATTGCGTGGATGGCGGATGGCGCGCCAAGTGGCGCGCGCGGATTCGTGTGCGGAATGGGATCGAACAATGTCATCGCGATTGACGAATCCGGCGAACGATTGGGCGGTATCGAGCCCGTGGAAGTCGGCGAAGGCCCTACGGGGATCGCGGTCGACGAATCGCGCAACCGCGTTTATGTGCTGAATCGATTCGATGCGTCGATTTCGGTGATCGATGCGGGCTCGGTCGTGGAAATCGACCGCGTCTCGTTTTTCGATCCGACGCCGGAGGAATCCGCGCCGGCCGCAAGCATCTCTACGATACGCACGCG
>JBGTJY010000303.1:0-5958 GCA_041744855.1 Candidatus Hydrogenedentales bacterium | reverse complement strand
CGATTTCGTGTAGCAGCGCGGTGTATTCGTCGTTCTTTTTGACCAGGTTCAGCTGTTGGTGATACTTGGCGATCTGCGCTTGGAGCTGCGTGATATCGCCTTCGCAATTGCGTTGCTCAAGCTGCAGGTTCTTGACAGCCGCCTCGCGTTGGGCCTGTTCTTCTTCGAGCCGCTTTTTTTGCACCTCGAACTTGCGCTTCTGCTTCGGGATTTCCTCTTCTCGCGCCTTGCAGGCCTCAATTCTGAGGTCCAGTTCCTGAAGCTCGAGTAGCGCTTTCAACGATACGACCTCCACTCGCTCGGCCAACTCCGCTTGCTCTGCCAACTCCAAATTGGGGCACACGAAATTTTCACATCCTTTCGGCGACTCATCTCACGCGTATTCAACTGATGGCAAAAAAAAACCGCGCCCAGGGCGCGGCGGGATTCAGTGAATCCAACTCATCATTTTTCGGAGCTCGTCGCCCACTTTCTCGACGGGATGCTCCGCATCCGCTCGGCGGAGCTTTTGGAAATTCGCTCCGCCCGACGCATACTCGTCGATCCATTCTTTAGCGAACTCCCCGTTCTGAATTCGTTTGAGCGCAGCGCGCATCGCGTTCTTCGTTTCCGGTGTGATGATCTTCGGCCCAACCGAGAGCCCGCCGTACTCGGCAGTATCGCTCACCGAATAGTTCATGAATTTTAACCCGCCACGGTAGTATAAGTCCACGATCAACTTTAGCTCGTGCATAACTTCGAAAAATGCAATCTCCGGCTGGTATCCCGCTTCGGTCAAAACCTCGAAGCCGGCCTTGATGAGCGCCGCGGATCCGCCGCAGAGCACCGTCTGCTCGCCGAACAGGTCCGTCTCGGTTTCTTCCTGAAACGTCGTCTCGAGAATCCCCGCGCGCGCGCCGCCGATCGCCGCGCCGTAGGCGAGCGCCGTCTTCTTGGCCTGGCCCGTCGAGTCTTGATGAATGGCCACGAGACAGGGCACGCCGGCGCCCGCGACATATTCGTCGCGCACGAGGTGGCCCGGGCCTTTGGGCGCGATCATCCACACGTCGATGTCGGGCCGTGGCAGCACGCGCTTGAAATGGATGTTGAAGCCGTGGGCGAACATTAGAGAGCTGCCGGGCTTGAGATTCGGCTTGATCTCGTTTTCGTACAAATCTTTCTGAATGGTATCGGGCACGAGCACCACCAGAATCCCAGCGCATTTCGCCGCCTCGGCCACCGAGACGATCTCGAATCCCGCCTCTGTCGCGGCGCGGTGGGTTTTGCTGTCGGCGCCGCCTTTGTGTCCAATGATGACCTTGACGCCGCTGTCGCGGAGGTTCATCGCGTGGGCGTGGCCCTGGCTGCCGAATCCGACGACGCCTACCGTCACGCCATTCAATGCGGAGGGATCGGTGTCGCTCTCATAGTAAATCTTAGTCATCTTGTCTCCATTCCGTGATACGTATCCGAGGCGAAATGTCGCCTCATGGTTTTATTCCTGCGGCGTGCCGCCGACGGCGCGCGCCATCGCGATCTTGCCGGAGCGGGCGAGTTCCTGAATTCCAAACGGCCGCATCATGTCGATAAACGCACATAGTTTTTCGTTCGAGCCGGTGACTTCGACCGTCATGCTTTGGGGACTCACATCGCAGACTTTCGCGCGGAAGATGCTGACGAACTCGAGCAACTCCGTGCGCCGCTGATTCGCCGCGCCGAGCTTTAGCATCACCAACTCGCGTTCGACGTGCGACTCGTTCGTCAGGTCGGTCACTTGGATCACTTCGACGAGCTTGTTGAGCTGGTTCATGATTTGATCGAGGACTTTTTCGTCGCCGCGCACGACCACGGTCATGCGGGAGATCGTGGGGTCTTCCGTCGTTCCTACGCACAGGCTGTCGATGTTGTAGCCCCGCGCGCTGAACAGGCCCGATATGCGGGCGAGCACGCCGAACTGATTCTCGACTAACACGCTGATGGTGTGAACCACGTTATGTCCTCGTAATCGTTACCGGGAGGGAAGCGTTCGTCCCGGAATCATGAATCGCCTTCGTTGCGCTTATTGTATTCGTTCATCGCCGAGTCAACGCCTTTTTCCACGCACCATATCGCCGCCCGTGCGGCGCGTTCGACCAAATCGTCCGCCATTTCGCGTTCATCGGGCCGGAACGTACTCAGTACGTGATCCGCCAAATCCTGGCCGCGGCGATCGTCGCCGACGCCCATCCGGATTCGCGGCACGTCACGACTGCCGAGCCGTTCAAGCACTGATTTCATTCCGTTGTGCGTGCCCGCGCTGCCCTGCTTACGAATCCGCAATCGGCCCAACGGTAGATCGATTTCGTCGTAGAGCACTAGCACTTCCGATGCATCGTCAACACCGTTGCGGGCAGCCAATGCGACGCTTTCGCCGCTCCGGTTCATGTATACCATCGGCTTCAGCAAGAGCACGCGCCTGCCCGCCGCAACTGTTTCGCTTACGATGCCGTTGTATTTCTCCCGGTCCAGTTTCGCGCCCAAAATTTCCGCGACGCGATCCAGTGCCCTGAAGCCGATATTGTGTCGCGTGTGCCGGTATTGCGGGCCGGGATTCCCCAGGCCGACGACAATCCGGATTGCGCGTTCCGATATTTCCGATGCGATTTCTGCCAATGGGTATAAGAATCTCTAAACTGAACCCGTTCCAAATGCGAGATTGCCACGGCCGCGCGCAATGCTTCAAGGCGCACGGCCTCGCAATGACGGTCTGGTGCGCGCAATGCTTCAAGGCGCGCGGCCTCGCAATGACGGGCTGGTGCGCGCAATGCTGCAAGGCGCCCGGCCTCGCAATGACGGGGATCGGTCTTACTTCTTGTCCTTCTCTTTGCCTTTTTCTTTTTCCTTGCCTTTGTCCTTGTCGGCGTCGGCAGGCGCCTTCGCGGCGTCCGCGGCGCCTTCGGCAGCCACTTCGCCTTCGGCCGCGCCGGGCTCAGTCGTAGTGGCCACGCGCGGCGCGTGCACCGCGACAACCGCGCGGTCGGCCGGGGTGACGAACGTGACGCCCTCGGGCGCGACGAGATTCGAGACGTGCAGCGAATCGCCGATACCGAGATCGGTAACGTTCGCCTCGATCATTTCCGGTACATCGAGCGCGAAACACTCGATTTCAATCTCGCGCAGTTGGTGATCGAGGAGTCCGCCGTCGACCACGCCTCGCGAACGGCCGACGAGCGTGACGGGCGTGAGCGTCTTTATTTTCTCGTCGAGACGTATGCGCATGAAGTCCGCGTGGATGACTTGCCCGCGGATGGGATGATGCTGGACGTCTTTTACCATCGCCGGCCCGCTCAAACCCGCATTGCCCTCGACTTCGAGCTGCACAAGCGCATGTTCGCCCTTCGTGCCGTGCAGCAAGTGATTGAACGTTTTCGCATTGACGGAGAGCCGCAGCGTCTCGCCCTCACCGCCGTACAGAATCGCGGGGACGTCGCCTCCGCGGCGCGATTGGCGCGCGCCGCCTTTGCCCGAAGCCGAGCGCTGTTTAACCGTCAGATTTTTAAGTTCCATGTCGAATCGATCCTTTCCGGCGGCGCTATTGGAAGAGAATACTCACCGATTTTTCGCCGTGTATGCGTTTGATCGCTTCCCCAATCAAGGGAGCGAAACTGATGACTTTGATTTTGGTGCACGCCGCCGCTTCCGCGGACAGCGGGATGGAATTGCTCACGATTACTTCGTCGAGGACGCTGTCTTGAATGCGCTTTACCGCTTCGCCGCTGAACAGCGGGTGCGTGGCGCACGCGATCACGTCGGTCGCGCCTTCGTTCTTAATCGCTGCCGCGGCCTTTACGAGGGTTCCCGCAGTGTCAATCATATCGTCGAAAATCAGCGCGCGCTTTCCCTCCACCTCGCCGATGACGTTCATGACCTCGGACTCGTTGGCTTTGGGCCGGCGCTTGTCCACGATCGCGAGCGGCGCTTCGAGCCGGTTCGCCACTTCGCGCGCGCGGCGGACGCTGCCAGTATCCGGCGATATCACCACGAATCCATCGAGCTTACGTTTCTGGAGATGCTTGCAAAATTCCACGTCGCCGCTCAGGTGATCGACGGGGATATCGAAGAATCCCTGGAGCTGATCGGCGTGCAAATCCAACGCAAGCACGCGATCGGCCCCGGCGGCGACGATCAAATTCGAGACCAACTTCGCCGCGATTGATACGCGTGGCCGGTCTTTTCGATCTTGCCGGGCATAGCCGAAATAGGGCAACACGAGCGTCACCCGGGATGCGGATGCGCGCTTCGCCGCATCGCACATGACGAGTAGCTCGACTAGATTGTCGTTCACCGGCGGCGACGTGCTGTTCACGATGAACACGTCCTTGCCGCGGATGTTCTCGCGAATCTGGACGGCGACCTCGCCGTCGCTGAAACGTCCGACGCTTGCCGTGCCCTGTTTCTCGAACACGTGATCGCAAATTCCTCGCGTCAGCTCCTGAGAAGCCGACCCCGAGAAAATTTTCATCTCTTCGCTATAGGGCATGATCGATTCGCTGAGACTCTACTGAGGAAGGATGAAACACCCGAATGCCGCAAACACCCAAGGTACCGCGAGAACCACTGTGATCCCGTGAACGATGGACGCGTCGATGAGTGGCTGGGGCGGGAGGATTCGAACCTCCGGATGCCGGGACCAAAACCCGGTGCCTTACCGCTTGGCGACGCCCCACTACGCGAGCACGTTCAAATCCACAACTCTGCCGAACGCGCCCATGGGCCGTGACCGACACGTGAGCAAAGTTCCGGCACGCCGCCCGCGCTCAGGGTAAATCAACCTGAGTTCGGGCGGTCTGGGACAACCGGCTAAGTATAGCATCGGCAGGGGGCTGACTCAATTCGGGGTACGGAATTCCGAAGGGTTGGGGGCCTGCGTGGAGGGTGTTGGAGCGACGAGGGCCGCTACTTGGCCTTGTCGGGCTAGATCGATTGCTTCGCCGAGGATTCGGGCGGCTTCTTGCGGGGCGTGGAAGCCCATCGAGTTTTCCGCCGCTATGTAATCCAGGCGCCATTGCGCCTGGCGTTGGAACTCGAGCGACGGCGCTAGTTGGTCTGGCGTGGCTCCGTTGTTCTTTGCGATGACGATGGCGTCCAATTGATCCATCAGCGCCTTCCCCGCCCGTTGTAACAGGTCGAAGTTGCGTTGTTGGATGGCGTCGACGCGCGCCAGGAGTTCGTCTTCGGGAAAGTGGTGGCAGGTCTGGCATGCGCGATTAACGTTGAGCAACGGGCTGCGAACCCAGTGATCGGAAATCTTCGTTGCACCGTCGCGCATGTAAGGCATGTGACAATCGGCACAGGCGACGCCGCTGCGCGCGTGAATGCCCTGGCTCCACAATTCGAATTCGGGGTGTTGCGCCTTCAATAGCTCCGCGCCGGATTCGGCGTGACGATAATCGAAGAAACGCGAGCCGTCCTGAAACTTGACGTCATCCCAAAAGGCTTCCAGGTTCTCCGCTTTGAGTCCTTTGCCCCAAGGCAAGGTCAACGGCATTTTGTCGCCGCAGTAATATTCGACGTGACACTGGCCGCAGACGAACGACCGCACCTCGGTGCGCGTCGCGTCGACGTTCGGATCGTAGGGCGTGGTGCGCGAACCCTGACGCCACAATGCGATTGACGGGAGATGCGGCACGGGCGCATCCGACGCTGCAAGGGCCTGAATGCCTTCGATGAAGCCGGGCCGCGTGACACGCAATTGCATTGTCGCGGCATCATGACAATCGGCGCAGGTAACGGGATGCGCATTCCCTGATTCGTGCAGCTTCTCGCTCATCTCCGCATATGAATATTTATACGAATCCTTGAACCCGGCCATGGCGTCGCCGTTGCCCAGTTCGCGATAGAGCGGCATGATGGACGCGTGGCAATGTAGGCACGAACCCGACTGCGGTTTCGTGAGCCGTTTCGATTGCTCCTGGTCGGTCAGCATGTAGGCGTGCCCGC
>JBGTJY010000302.1:0-6866 GCA_041744855.1 Candidatus Hydrogenedentales bacterium | reverse complement strand
TAGGTTGTGAATCAAGCTTTACAAGTGGTTTCATTTCAAGGACTTCATTGACGGCGTTTGCGCCCCATGCTAGGATCATGGTTGCTAAAAGTATTGGGCCGGGAGCCTTGGGCGTAACTCCCGGAATCTCAACGTATTCGCAACAACGATCCGGAGACATCCCATGAAGCAGTCCGGGCAAATCTCGCGCGGCGGGTTTACGCTCATCGAACTCCTAACCGTGATCGCGATCATCGGCATCCTCGCGGCGCTCACGGCGGCGGTGTTGCCGCGCGCACTCGAACGCGCCAAGGTTGTCAACATCGAAAGTACCATGAACCAGGTGAAGATCGTATTGGTAGATTACTTCGCCGATCACGGCAGCTATCCCGCCGCATATGGCTACGTGAACGACGGGGGCCGCGGCCTCCCCGCGGCTGAACTCCTCGATGCGATTCACCGCGTGTACCGCCCCTACATGTATACCGCCGGGGAATTCAACGACTTCGATCTCTACGACAATTTCGGCAAGGACGGCGGCGACACGAATCGCGACGGAAACATCGGCTTCCTCGAGTTTTCTCCCGTCGGCACTCGTTCAGGCGCGAGCGCGTACACGTTCGTTCCCGAAATTTATAACGGCTCGAACTTGCCCACCGAAGTCAGCGCGCAACTTCGTGCGCACCGGCCGTTAATATACATCCCCGTGAATCGGCGCCAGGTCAAACAGGCCGAAAGCTAGTGGTATTCGATCAACCCGGACGACCCGCGGCCGCGCGCGACTGACCCGGCCGCGAATTCTCCGTTTGCGACAATGACGTTTCCGCCCGCGAACTACGATGCTGCCGTTCTCATTAGCCTGGGCCCCGATGGAAACACGCGAGGCCTCCTCCCCGAGCCGGGTGGGCTGCCCGCCGCCGTCACGAATGGCGTCGCTCCGGCCTACGCCTATCACGTCCTGGGCATCGTGGCCTATTTCATGGCATCGCGCGATGCCGACGCGAGCGGCGCTTTGGATTTCGATTTCCGTGGCCGAACGCGAGGCGGCGAAGCGAAGAACCCGAACAATCAATTGCCCGATCCCTTAGCGCCCAATGGTCAGGGGCCGATGATTTTGGTGATCGAGTAGAAGGCGCGCGGGCGCGCGCACTCCCAAGCATCCACTCGTTCCATGCCCACGCTGACTTCCCCGACCCTGACCGAAATCCTGGCGGCGCTCCGTGGACATTCGCCGCACACCGAGCCGAGCTTGACCGCCGCGCGCAACGCCTCCGTTGCCATGATCCTGCGCGAATCGCCCGAGGGAAACCTCGAGACCTTGTTCATGAAACGCGCCGAGCACCCGGCCGATCCGTGGTCGGGGCAGATGTCCTTTCCCGGCGGTCGGGTCGAAGTGTACGACGCCACGCTCGAGCATGCCGCACGCCGCGAAACGGCAGAAGAAGTCGGCATTCGCCTTGCCCCCGAAATGCACATCGGCCGCCTCGACGACGTCGAAGGTGGCCGTCTGAGCGTGCATCGCCTCGCCGTGTCGCCATTCGTCTATCACCACCCTGACCCGCCGGCCCCACTGCACAACCGCGAGGTCGCCGGCACGGTGTGGGTGCCGCTCGCCTACCTCAGCGAACCCACGAACATCCGCGCATACCGATTCCCGGCCGACCCGCTGCGGCGCGATTTCCCCTCGTTTCAATACGGCCCCTACATCATCTGGGGGCTTACGTACCGAATCATCGGCAGCTTCGTGCGCCTCTTCGGCGTAGACCTCCCCGGCGAACCTCGCGTCACCGAAGTCGAGTAGGTAGGCGACATTGGTACCGCCGCTTTTCAAGCGGCGCGTATCGTTGATGTCGACGACGGCTTGAAAAGCCGCGCTACGAAGTATCGATTTAGCCCGCCCGCAGCCAACCCACAATCGTCTCCGCGTCGGCGTGCAGCCCTTTGTAACGCAGCGCGTCGGGACCCATCGACTCGACCGCACTCGCGAGCGCATGCTGATGCGTTTGCGACAGCCCTGCGCAGTCGAGAAAGTACGGCCGGATCGTGAACAGAAACGCCGGCACTCGCGGCAGACTCGCGAGCACTTGTCTCTCAACGCGGACGAACAACTGGGGATTCGCTGCTTCAAAACGGCGTCCGTGCCACTCCACCTCCGCGCCCCTAAATTCCGGAGGTTGCACGGTGTGATGATCCAGCCGGCGATCCGTCGTCACGCCCCAAGCGAATCGCTGATAGCGCACGTCGCCGATGAGCATCCGCATGATCTTTTGCGATTGACGATTGAGCGTCTCCATACCTGGGACAGGCGCGTGCACCGCGACGAAGTTTTTGCCAAGTTTCTCCGCCGGATTCCAATAGTTCGGCGCGGTGACATGGACCGCCGCGAGCCGATCGTCGCCGTTATCCACATGCACAATCGCGAGGTCTTCCTGAAGCTGCGACGCCAAACTGTCGAATGCATCGGGATCGACGAGCGAGACGCGTTCGCCGGTCAATCGAGATTCGAGGACGTCGTCGTCGCGCAATCCAAACAAGTGCGGATGCTCCTCGGCCAGTCGACTCGCGATCCATCGAACGGCAACATCCAGAATGTCCTCGGGACAATCACGCCATCCCGCGTATCGTTCCAGGCCATAGCCGCGGGCGCGAATTGAGTTTTCGCGAAACTGGCTGAGTTCGTCGTCGAATTGAAACACGTGCGAGTCGCGCGGGCCATTACCCAAATCGCGATCGAGCGGGAGGAGACCAGCGCCAATTTTGTACACACCCGATTCGAAGGGATAGTAAGTCGCCGGCGGCGGAAGTTGAGCGGACATTCGCCTATCGTTCGCCGCGCGGCAATCCGGAGTCAAGCGCGGCGTTCCGTCGTTAGTTGCGCAATTGAATGCACAGTCGCCGCGCCGTAGACTGCCAACCAGGCATGCTTACCAACGACCCCTCCTCAAAACGGCCTCAGCCGCCCGCCTGGGCATTGGCGGGCGAATTGGGCTTCGTGTTTTGTACACCCGTCATCGCCGCGGTTCTCGCCGGCGTCTATTTCGACGTGGGCTCGGTGGTGATGATTGTCCTCGTGCTCGCCGGAGTGGCCGTGGGCGCCGTGGCCGCGTACTTCCGCATCGCCCCGTACATCAACTGATGCGCAGCTTTCGGCGCATCGCAATTCGATACGCGCTCGCGATCACGGCAATGGGCGCGGTCGGCGCGTGGTTCGTCAGCGCCGTTGCCCTGCGCGGATTCCTCTTGGGCTCGCTCGCGGGTATTGCCGGCTTTTGGATCATGGCCGCCCGACTCGAAAAAATAGCATTGACGCGCCCCGACGAGATGCACATCTTCGCGTTGACCTGGTCGATGTGGCGATTCGCGATTTACGGCGTGGCGCTCGCTGCGGCGTATTTTCTGGACCGCGATTCGATGCACGGCCTCGTCGCGGCCGCAGTGGGGATCATGGTCATTCGATTCGTGCTGATCTACCTGGGCATCACGCAGAAACGCGCGCCGTCCGCGGACCAATAGCGCCGCGTTGACGCGCTTATCATTCCGCTCCTCGATCGCGCGACAGCGAGACGAGAAGCTCTCCCAGGAATCCCAGCCCCATCAACGCGATCGACCCGCCGATACTTCCGCAGCCGAGCACGAGCCATACGCTGCTTGCGACCGCGCCGTCGGCGATTCCGCCGAAGATGGCGAACAACACGCCGAGTATCGCGGCGATGGCGGCGCATGCGGCGAAGAAGTGCCCCGGACTCTCCCTGTAGCGCGAAAGAAACCACAAACCAAACACGTCTGCCGCTCCTTTCACGAATCGCTCCATTCCATAATTCGATCGCCCATGTTCGCGCGCGCGATGATCGACGGCGATTTCCGTCACGCGAAATCCGTTTTGCAACGCGAGAATTGGAATCAATCGATGGCGATCGCCGTATAACGCCAACGAGTCCGCAACCTGCTTGCGCATCGCCTTGTAGCCGCAGTTTACGTCGTTCAACTTGATATGGAAGAGGAGCTTGATGCAAGCGTTGTAGACGCGCGAAGGAAACGTCTTGTGCCAGGGGTCGTGCCGGATCGCTTTCCATCCGCACACCAGGTCCCAGCCCTGATCGAGTTTCGCGAGAAACTGCGGGATTTCCTTCGGGTCGTCCTGCATATCTGCGTCGAGCGTAAACACAATTTCGCCTTTCGCGCGCCCAATTCCCGTTGCGAGCGCCGCCGTCTTGCCGAGGTTCTGGGGAAACGACACCGTCTCGACCGCCGCGTATTCGTCGGCCAATTGCGCGATCACAACGCCGGTGTCGTCCGTGCTGCCGTCGTCAACCAGAATGATCTGCGCCTCGTGCGGGCGCACGTGCGCGGCGATCGCTTCCACAAGCGTACGCAACGTCTCCTGCTCGTTGTGCGCGGGAATCACGAATGAGATCAGCATAAGATTTGGAATTCTATCGGAATTGTTCGTAGTTCCGCCTTCAGGCGGTGGCGCCCGCGATAAACCCTGCCGCCTATAGGCCGAACTACGAACCTGCCGCAAACTCGCGCAGCGCATCCAGCGCGCGCTGGAAATCCGGCGGCAACGGCGACTCAAACCGCATGCGCTCACCCGTGCGCGGATGTTCTATGCCCAGCAGTTCAGCATGCAGCGCCTGACCCTGCAATCCCTCAAGCGCGGCGCGCACGTTCGCTGGAATATCCCATGAGCCATAATCGGTGACTCCGTAAACCGGATCGCCGAGGACGGGCCGTCCCGCGAAGCGGAGGTGCACGCGAATTTGATGCGTCCTGCCGGTCTCGAGTTGCAGCGCGATCGACGCGGCAACGCCGAATTGTTCCAGCACCGCGAAGTGCGTGACCGCCTCGCGGCTCTTGATCCCCGTCACGGCCATGCGCCCGCGATCGCTCAGGCTGCGGCCGATGCTCGCGCGAATGACGCCTTTGTCCTCCGCGAACTTACCGCGGACGAGCGCGCGGTAACGGCGTTCGAAAGTATGTTCGCGCGCCTGACGTGACAGCGACATCATCGCGGTCGGCGATTTCGCCACGACCATCACCCCGGACGTGTCGCGGTCGAGTCGATGAACGATACCGGGCCGCGACACATCGTCGATGCCGCTCGTCAATGCGCCAATCTGAATATCGCGGCAGTGGTGTAGCACGGCGTTCACCAGCGTTCCGTTCTCGTGCCCCGCGCTCGGGTGCACGACCATGCCCGAGGGTTTGTTGACGATGATCAGGTCCGCGTCTTCGTACACGATGTCGAGCGGAATGTCCTCCGGCTCGGGACCGATCGGCGGCGGAGGCGGCAACTCGATTTCGACGCTATCCCCATCGTTGACCTTGGAACTCGGGCGCGCCTGCTCGACGCCGTTGACCCGCACGCGGCCCTCCTTGATGAGGCGCTTGGCGTGCGTGCGCGAGAGATCGTCGAGGGCTTGCCCAAGAAAAACGTCGAGCCGATCGCCGCTCGAGGCTTCGTCGACTTCCGTGGAAATGACGCGGGAATGGGTGGATTCGTCGGGGCTCATGGCATGGATGATATCGCGCGGCGGACGGCGCGGGAAATGTGCCAAACGGCGGCCCACAACTTTCTACGCGCGGCCGCGTTGATTCCTCGCCCTAGGCCAACGCCCCAAAATCGCTAAACGGAAACTTCCAGACCCGAGTTATCCTCTTCGGTGTCGAGCTTTGCCTCGATCTTTTTCGGAATATACGCCCCCGCCGAAATGATCATCTTCATCGCATCCTCAATCGACACGTCCAAGACCTTGACCTCACTCGGGTGTGTGTACATGAGAAAGCCCGTGGTCGGGTTCGGCGTCGTCGGCATGAACACTGCAACAAAGTCGCTTCCGATCGCCTGGTGCGCGACGCTGGGCTCGCTGCACGTAATGAATCCGATCGTGTACATGCCTTTTCGCGGGAACTCAATCAAGCAGACTTTCTGAAACACCATCCCCTCGCGATTCACGAATGTGTCGCGTATCTGTTGCACCGCGCGGTAGACGGTTCGAATAAACGGAATTTTGTCGAGGATGCGTTCGCCATAAGTTATGAAGCGCCGCCCGACGATGTAGCGCGTGAGAATGCCCGTCAACAAAAACAACGCGACCGCTGAGCCAAAACCCATCCCGGGCCGATAGCGGATTTCTTGAAAAAAGTCGAGCCACGGCACGTTCGCGGTGACCCGCCGGATGAAACCGAACAGGTCGCGAATGACATTCTCGAGACCGACACCCACTTTCGTGAACAGCCACCACGTAATCCAGATGGTGACGATCAACGGGACCCACACCATCAAGCCGGTTACGAGGTAGAACCGCAACAGGCGAAATTGCGCCAGCCAAAAATTTTGCGGCTTGCGCCGAAGTTTGCGATTCGCTTTCCGTGCCATAGTGCGATTTCAATCCCGTGGCGGTTCAAACGCGTACACACGCGGAAAGACAAGACTTCTACTGCGTCCCCGATGCTCACGAACCCAACGTATCATACGGTAAGCCCGTCCCCCGATGTCCCCCGTGTCCCGGATGGCGTTACGCCGTACCGCCCTGCGCGGAACGATCCGAAGGCGCGACATAGCTCTCGTCCAACACGTCGAGCCGTATCTTCGAAATCTGATTGCGGCGCCCCTCGAGTATGGTCACGCGGAAACCCTTGCGCTTGAATTTTTCGCCCTGTTCGGGGATGCGGCCCATCGCGTGCATCACCCAACCGCCGACGGTTTCGACCTCTTCGTCCTCGAATCTCACGCCGATTTGGGCTTCGGCGTCCTCCAGCGGCATCCGCGCATCGATCACGAATCCCCGCGGCCCGACTTGCCGAATCATGTCCATGGCGCGGTCATGCTCGTCGTGAATCTCGCCGAAAATTTCTTCCAGCGTGTCCTCGAGCGTGATGAGCCC
>JBGTJY010000301.1:0-3115 GCA_041744855.1 Candidatus Hydrogenedentales bacterium | reverse complement strand
CAACGAGGGCGACTTGGGCGCGGGCGTGCCGCAGATGTTGATGAACAATATCTACACGCGCAAACGCATGCCGAGCGAGACGACGCTGCACGATGTGCGCTGGGGGCGCGATTGGGAGGGGAAATTCACCTGGGTGTTTCTTATTTCCGGTGGCGCGCCGCCCGCGCATTGGAACGGTTGGCGGCATACGAAGGTGTACCGGCAGCCGAGCATGTATTTTCCGCTGGGCGGCGGGACGTGTTCAGGGGTATCGAAGCCGGGGACGATCACTTGGGCGCGGTGCTACGAGCATTTCGGCCAGCTCGGCATGGATTGCGGCGTGGGAGAAGTGCTCGATCTGCCGGCGGAGGAAGTGCAGGAGCGTCTCGATAAGACGACGCCGGTGTGGCCGATCGCGAATGTGCACATCCCGGGATATGACCGGAACGAGTGCATGGCTTCACACATGAGTAACCATATTATTATTGGATACGGCGATATATTACAGGAGTTTGTGGCGACTTGTCTGCATTTGGGAATACCGACGCGGGTGGCGGGGGATGCGCGGGAGACGGGGTTCTGAGCCACGGATGAACTCGGATGAACACGGATAGACGAGGGCGAATATGGCGTGACGCGAAGCAGAGCTTCTCGTGCAAGTGCGTTCCCAAATGGAAATTTGGGAACGAGGCGCGGGGGGAATTTGGGAACGAGACCGATGAGACTCACAGAAACCGAAATCGCTGCGTGATACAATCTCGCCATGGTTAGCCGAAAACAAATTCTGAATCTCGTCGATCGAATCATCGGGGAGTTTCCCGAGATCGAAAAGGTCGTGCTTTTCGGTTCGCACGCGTACGGAAAACCGCATCGGGACAGCGATGTCGATTTGTTGGTTATTATGGAACATTCGGACAAGGCGTACCGAGCTGCTTCGCGAATTCGCTCCGTAGCTGATGTGGATTATCCGCTTGACATTCTAGTCCGGTCGCCCGAGAGACTCGCACAGAGGATCGCTCAGCACGACGATTTCATTCTTCAAATCATGGCGGAAGGGATTGTGTTGTATGAGGCCGGGGACCGAGGAGTGGATACGTTCACGAACCGATTCCGAATAGGCTCCCAGTCCGTCATTCCCGCGAAGGCGGGAATCTCTCCATTAAAGTTCGGCGCTCGGTGAATGTAGAGATTCCCGCCTTCGGGGCATTCCAAAAAGTCAGCAAGGCGGAAATTTGTAGCGCTGCTTTTCAAGCGGCGCGCCGTATCGTCGGCCTCATCAACGAATCGCGCCGCTTAAAAAGCAGCGCTACCAATGAACGCGCCTTACCGAGAGAAGTTCCGTGACTTTTTGGAAGGCCCCCTTCGCGGGAATGACGACTGGACGGAATGACGTGTTAATGATGCGTCACACGGCGGCGGGCTCCTCGGGGCGTGGCGCTTCGATGTTGAGTAGCGCTAGGAACTCCGTGTAGGTGTTGACTCGGGTCATGATGTTGCGGGTGACGCGGGGGTCGCGGAAGAAGCGTCCGATGGCTGCCATGATGTCGAGGTGGAGGGCGGTGTTTTCGATCGGCGTGAGCAGCAGGATCACAACGTGAACCGGTTGGCCGTCGGGTGAATCGAAGTCGAGGCCATTTCTACTGAGCCCGACGGCGATGGCGGGGCGCTTCAGTCCCGGCAGTTGAGTGTGGGGGACGGCGATGCCGTTGCCGATCGCGCTCGAGACGATCTGTTCGCGGCGCATGACGGCGTTCGTTGCGACGTTTGCATCGACATCCGCGGCCGCCGCGGCTAACGACGCCAGTTCGCGAATGACGGGATCGCGGTCGATGTCATCCAAATTGGGCACGAAAGTCTTGCTGGACATGAATCCGCCGAGCTGGATGGATTTGCGGCGCCCGAAACTGCGTTGGAGGAGCCAAGCACTGGACATGGTGGTAATAAGTGCCATGGCGACCAGGGCGACGAACAGCCGGTCGGTGATGATGCCGGCCTCGCGCGCGAGCGTGCCGAGGATGATTTCCATCGCACCGTGGGCGTTCATTCCGAAGCCAATGGCGCGGGCATCGCGCATGGGAAAGCCCATTTTGCGGGCAGCGAAGGTGCAGCCCAATACTTTGCCGGTGGTGGCGAGGGCGAGCACGATTAGGACGAGGCCCAGATCGAAATTCTCAACGAAGTTGACGTAGAGACCGATGCTGGCGAAAAAGAGGGGCGCGAAGACAAAGGTGACGAACTGTTCGACGACGCGGCGGGCGCGTTGGCGCAGGTGACTCGAATCGCCGAGCGCGATGCCGAATAAGAACGCGCCGAATACAGCGTGAATGCCAATCCATTCGGTGAAGGCGGCGCAGAGAAAGGCGAGCGACATCGAGAAGCCGAGGATGCCGCCGGGCCACGACGTGTGCGCGAGAAGCCACGGCAGCGATTTGTGAATGAGCCAGCGGCCGGCGGTGAGCATGAGCGCTGCGAAGCCGACTGTCATTACGATGAGCAAGACCACTTGTTGCGCGGTAGTTCCCTCGCCTCCCATGAGCGCCAACACGAGCGCGAAGACAATCCAGCCCGCGAGATCGTTGAGGATTGCGGCCGCGATGATGGTAATGCCGATGTCGGTCCGGAACAGATTGAGGTCCATCAGAATTTTGGCGATAACCGGCAGCGCGGTAATTGCCATCGCGGTTGCAAAAAACAGGGCGAAGACGATGCCGCCGCTCTCTTGCGTGGCGCCAAGCGCCTCGGGAAAAAAGTACGCAGGCGCTAAGCCCAGCGCGAAGGGCGCCACCAACCCTGCGACTCCCACCGCGATAGCCGCCTTGCGATTCTTCGCAACGGCGGAGAGATCGACCCCGAGTCCGGCGACGAGGAGAAACATGGTGATAGCGAGGGTTGTGAGCGCTTTGAGTCCGACGTGGGCCGGTCCCGTAGGCGGAAAGAGCATTTCCTTGAACTCGGGGAAGAATGCGCCGAGTAGGGTCGGGCCAAGGACGAGCCCAGCGAGGATTTCGCCCAGGATGACGGGCTGCTGGAACCGTTGCGCGACCTCGCCGAAGCTGCGAGCGACGGCGAGTAGGATCGCGGTCGAGAAAAGAAAGACCGTTACGTCGTGGTGGGTCATACCTTCCATCGTTGCCGC
>JBGTJY010000300.1:0-2914 GCA_041744855.1 Candidatus Hydrogenedentales bacterium | reverse complement strand
TACGGGTGTGTTGCAGACTCGTCGGTTTTGGCGGACGGGGCGTCGGGCGTGGAGGCACCATTGCCGTGGGCCGGAGGGCCAATGCCGCCTTCGACAGGATCGGGTGGGAAGGCGCTGGGGCAGGTCCATGGGAGGGCCATAAGAACCGTGCGGGCGGGGTGTTCGCTCGCATTATGGTTGGAGCCAGTGTTTCGTTTGCACGTCGATTCGCCCGTTGCTCGGTTGTGACGGCGGTCGCGCCGTGCCCGCTCGATGTTATTAAAGCCCCGCTTGACGGTGATCTTGTAGTACGTGGGAGGTTGGCCAGGTGAGAATACGCGTCGGCGCGGCAGTGGCCGTTGGAGTTGTCGTAGGCTTGGTCGCGGGTGGAGTGCTCACCACGGCTGCACGTGAGGAGCGGGCGGGCGGGCTCCGGAACGAGGTTGGGTTTAGCTCGGAAGTTGGGTCTGCGTCCGAACGCGGACGCGGCGTTCCGCGGAACGTTGGAGCGCGTCCCTCCCATTTTGCAGAAACGGTGCCACCGACCGTTGAGACACTTTCACCCGCAGTAGAATTTTCGGCCGTTGGGTCTTCGGGTAGTGGTGGTTCGCCGCGTTTGGGGAGCACGCCACTCAGGGACGGCATCGAGCAGGCGGAGCGTATCGGCGGGGAGCGTATAGGGGGGATTCGGGCGACTCCTCTCGGTTCCGAATTCGGTGGCGCGCAAATCGAGGGTGCCGAGTCGTTCAAGGTCGCTCAGGCGATGCCCAGTTGTCAGACCGGGGCCATTCCGGGAATCAACTTTAACGCGAGCTCGTTGCAAATTCTCCAAGGCGGTGCGGTCGTATTTAGCGACGCGACGAATCCGTTTATTTCCGCGGACGAAATTCAGGCGCGCATTTGGGAGGTGTTCGTCGTTCCGGATCCCGGTGTTGGGGACATCGCGAATGACCAGGTCTCCGGAGTGGTCAGTTGCGACGCGTTCCCGTCACAGCCACCGGATCCGCCAGTGCAGGCCCGCATTGTCGAGACCGATGGGACGGTCACCACGGCATGTTTTAGTTTTGCCACGCCGGGCACGTACACGGTTCGGCTTACGATTCAGACCAATGGAATGTTTTCGGCGGGCGCGGTTGTCGATTGCGTCACGAGAAACGATTTGATTGTCGTTACGGGGACCGGCGTCGAAATGAACTCGGCGTCGTTCACGGTTGAAGACTGGATTTGCATGATTGAGGGTGGCGGGGTGCTGCCAGGCAACGAATGGATTCCGTTGTTGCGGATCACGATGAACTTCCCGCGGATGACGCCTGCGCCGCGATTCTTGCGGACGCTTGATTTCACGCTGGCGACGGGCGAATTCCTGGACGATTCCTCGATAACGGGCGGCGATCCGCGGTTGTTCGAAGAGAACCTTCTCGAGTTTGGCGTATTCCTGGATCGCGGTCCGCTGGGTGTTCCCGATTCAGACTTCGATCTGACGATGGATGGCCTGGAAATGCAAGGCGTGGGGCTGATACCCGGTGTGCCGTTCCTTCGCTGGGAGGCCGATGGGAGTCCTGACCAGGACCTGGACAATTCGTCGGATCCGCCGATTGGGGCTCCTACGAACGTCGATATGTTCGCTTCGGACCAGACGCCGCCGGGACCCGCGGGGAGTAATGACCCCCTTCACTACATCATCAACTTCGTCGATGATTTCCGGGATCTTGACAATAACTCGAGCACACCGTTTATCCCGTTCGCGAGTTTCGAGACGATCGGGGGCCAGACCGGTCTTGTGCAGCGGTATTTAGACGCGGGGATTTCCGAGGATGGATTCGAAAGCTATTTTATTGCCGTCCGTTTGAATCAATCCATTCAGCACCGGCAGTCGATACGGGTTGTCGTGGAAAACGCGGAAATGGTCACGATAAACCCTCCGGGCACTCCGTTCAATCAACCGACGCCCGGAATCTTTCCACTGAACCAAACGGGCGATGTGTTGGACGGATACGCCCCGGACTTTTACGAGCCCGACATCCTCGCGGAGGACTGCGCGCGGGTTTCCGAACTTGAAATCTGGGAGATGACGGGATCGTTGACGGGCGATTACGTCGCGGAGGGCGGCAATGTTCCGGAATATCCCGATTTTGGCGCGAACGCTTGGAACTGGCCGAACCGCTTGTACACCCCGATTGCGGAGTACTCGAGACCGCGTTTCGACGTGGCTGGGCTCGCGTTCGACGTGGTCGGCGGCGAGTTGATGGACTTGCGCCGCATCTTCGCGCTCGACCAATGGACGGAAGTGATCGGCATCAATGCCCATGGACCGGTCGGCCAACTAACCGAAATCAACATGATTTTCACGGATATCGGCGCGGACCCGTTTGGGCCGCCCGGTAACGGCGGCTTCGATCCGCGACAAGGACTCGAGCGCTTTACGACGAGGGGTCCGGTGTCTGGGGACGCCATCGGCGACGATTACGCGTTCAACGGCGTGTGGGTTTACTATGATACTGGTGGAGGAACGACGCGGCCCGAGACCTGCCCAGGGGATTGCAACGGCAACGGCGTGTTCGATATTCCGGAGCAACTTGCCGGGGGCGGCGTCACGTTCGTCGATTTTCCGATGCGGCCCGATTTGCGCTTTCCGCAGCCGGATCAGTCTATCCCCGGCTTGCTCGAATGGGAATACATTCCATTTCCTCCCGGCGGCGGCGATCCGTGGTGGAAAATCCGGTTGCGCTTCGCGAACGGGCGCCGCGGTTCGGTTCCGAACCCGACGATGGAATGTACCGGAGAGCTTGAGCTCTGCCAGGAATCGCCGATGGGCGAACTGGGCTCGATAGACTACTTTGTCGTCTACCGTTCGGACAGCGGGTTCACGGACATTTCCCAGCGCCCTGGCGACGGTGTCGGCCTTCAGCTCGGCGCGGATTTCCGGGCGTTCGTC
>JBGTJY010000299.1:0-2077 GCA_041744855.1 Candidatus Hydrogenedentales bacterium | reverse complement strand
ATCGCGCTGATTTTCCCGTGCATGATGCGGTCCGCGCGCACGACATCGCCGCCGTAGACCTCACCGATGCACTGATGCCCTAGGCACACACCCAGGACTGGAATTCGCGGGCCCAGGCCGCGGATCACCTCGCGCGAAATGCCGGCCTCGTTCGGCGTGCACGGTCCCGGCGACACCACGATGCGATCCGGCTTCATCGCCTCGATTTCCGCGACGGTAATCTGATCGTTTCGGAACACGCGGATATCTGGATCGAGCTCCCCGAAATATTGCACGAGGTTATAAGTAAACGAGTCGTAGTTATCGATGATGACAATCATGCGTCCAGCCCTCGTTCGGCAAACTCGACTGCGCGGAACATCGCCGTGGCTTTGTTCACGCACTCCTGGTACTCGCGCTCCGGGTCGCTGTCGTAGACGATCCCCGCGCCCGCCTGGATGTAGGCGACGCCGTCCTTCACGACCATCGTCCGGATCACGATGCACGTATCCATGTCGCCCGAATAGCTGATGTACCCGCAGCCGCCGCTGTAGGGTCCGCGCCGCAAATTCTCCAATTCGTCGATGACCTCCATCGCGCGAATTTTGGGCGCGCCGCTGACCGTGCCCATCGGGAATGTCGCGCGCAACACGTCGTATGCGTCCGCGCCATCCTTCAGCTCGCCCTCAACCTCGCTGACGATGTGCATCACGTGCGAGTAACGCTCGATTTCCAGCATGCGCGTCGGCTTCACCGTGCCCGCCTTGCTCACGCGCCCGATGTCGTTTCGTCCGAGATCGACGAGCATCACGTGTTCCGCGATTTCCTTTTCGTCCGCGAGCAATTCGTGTTCGAGCGCGCGGTCCTCGTCCGGCGTTTTGCCGCGTGGCCGGGTCCCCGCGATCGGCCGGACCATACCGCGGCGTCCTTCGACCTGGCTCATCACTTCGGGACTCGATCCGACGAGACAGAACTCGGGAAACGTGACGAGCGTCATGTAGGGCGAGGGATTGATGCAGCGTAGCGCGCGGTACAAATTGATGGGGCTGGCGTATACATCGCGTTGAAACCGCTGCGACAACACCACCTGAAAAATGTCGCCGGCCCGAATGTACTCCTTCGCTTTGTTCACGTTCGCGCAGTATTCCTCGCGCGTCACGTTCGACGTGATTGGCGACTCTCCGTTGCCCGCATGAATTCGTTCCGTAGCGACAACGAGCGGTTTCGCGAGCCGCTGTTGCAGGTCTTCGATCTTCTGCACGGCCTCTTCATACGCCGCTTCCACGTCGTCTTTGACGTGCGCGTTCGACACGATGAGCAAGCGATTCCGCACATGATCGAAAATCAGGATTGTGTCCGTGATCATGAAATACAACTCGGGCAATCGCAACGGATCGGGATTGTTATCCGGAAGTTTCTCGAAGAACCGCACGATGTCGTACGACAAATATCCCACCGCGCCGCCGTGAAACTTGGGTACCCCCTCGACGCTCACCGGTTCGTAATGCGACATCAAGTTGCGCAGTTCGCTCAACGGATCGTCGCTCTCAAACGTTACCGACGCGCCATCCCGCGTAATCGTGACCTGTCGTCCGCGGGACTTGATGACAACCGCGGGATTCGCCCCGAGGAATGAGTAGCGGCCGATGCGATCGGCCTGCGCGACGCTCTCGAGCAAGAACGAATACGGCTGGTTGCGCGCAATCTTCAAATACGCCGAAACCGGCGTTTCCAAATCCGCAACGACCTCGCGGTATACCGGCACGAGGGTTCCCGCCTTAGCGAGACTGCGGAAATCTTCGAGGCTGGGGCGAATCATGTGTGGTCCACAGATTGCACAGATGGACACAGATGGGGCGCGCCAATCAGGCGATTGGCGTTCCCAGGGCGGCGGCCTGCTCTCATCTCAACAAAAGTCTTCATCCATTTCACCTCGCAGCAACGCCATCACCCGCAAGCGCCATGTTCATCTCCGCATCCACCGTCCGATAAAAGCAACTCGTCTCGCCCGTATGACACGTTGGCCCGACTGGTTCGCATTGCAAGAGCAACGCGTCCTGATCGCAATCGACACGAATCTCCCGCACCATCAGCGTGT
>JBGTJY010000298.1:0-6921 GCA_041744855.1 Candidatus Hydrogenedentales bacterium | reverse complement strand
AAATACGCGCCAGTGAGACGGATAATTTTGTACATTGCATGCACTTTAGCGAGGATTTATCGCGAATATTTATGTGTGAGGACTTCAACAACGTTCACAACGATGGGTATTTCTTCGAGAGTCTGGCGATGGGTGACTTTGACATCGTCTTGGCGAACTCGGACGGAACCGGCACAGACTTTCGAATCGTCGCTCCGTTCAATCAGGGAGAGGTCAAGCCCCGTCCTGGGGGCCCAGGGCTTTTTTATCTCCGCACGGTCTGCGACGACATGCCACCACCGCCGATTTGCCAGGAGCTTCATTTGTTCGCCTCGACGTTGACGGTTAATACAACGGTCGCCGGCGATATTATTGGCAACCCCGCAGACAACGCGATCCTCACGAGCACATTGCAACAGCAATCGGATGGAAGTGGCACGGTCGTCGCGATCGCCCCTGGTACATCGATCGATTTTCCGGACGGGATGCCTCAAGTGATAAGCATTTCTGGGCCCATATCTCCTGTGACCGAACCCCAACTTCCCGATGATCCGTTTGTGAGCAAGATCGCTCTGGTCAGGGAGTTTGGACCTTCCGGTACTATTTTCAGTCCTCCGATCGAAATCACAATATCCTACACAGACTACCAGGTCGCCGGTTTGGATGAACCGAATCTGGCTTTGTATCGCCTGAACCAATCCAACGGCGTATACGAAATCCCAGTGCCAAATTCCGATATTGTCAATCGCGATCTTCTGAGCAACACTATTACTTTTCGCGTCGACCACTTTTCGTCCTTCGCCTTAGGCGGTATCGAAGCGAGCGCTCTACATACAAGCTCCAGGGTGATTGTCACAGTACTCTTCTTCTTGGTAATAATCACCGGAATCACCTGCGGCCTGGTCCGCCGTGCTTGAACCCATGTAACGCCAGCGATACCATACGGTATATGTTGCCGGGAGCCAGTTCACCGGCGCGTTTTTTGGGCGTTCCGATTTGGCAAGGAGCGGCCAAACGTGGGGGCCCATTCCGCAAGAGCGCGAGACGGACGCGCTACTATTTTCTAAGCCCGACGGGCAGGTTCTTCGAGGCCGCTGGCCTTATGGGCGCCAAGCCGAACGAGGCACAATTTGGAGAGAGACAATGAGGCAAGCGGTATTTTCTGAAGCCAAGCGCCAGCTTCCGGCTAAGGCACAAACGACCGGCGGATTCTTCGCGTTCATATTCAACGTGATAGACCTGATCACGTCGGTACTGGGTCTACTCGATCTGTTTGGCGAACTGTTCCCGCCCGCCAAAGACGAGTAAGCGCTTAGCCCTGCAAGTTCATCCCTAGCCTTGCAAGTTCATCCCTAGCCTTGCAAGTTCATCATCGGGCGCGGCTGGTGCGGGGCCGCGTCTACGCTCCGCTTGCGCTCGACCTGACCGAACGCCTCGTCCCACGTGTCCCGCATCGCTCCGGCATGCTGCACGAATTCGTCGATGTGCGCCGGTGACTTTTCGATGTTCGCGCGGATGAGCAGATGCGCGAGGTACTCGTACACGCGATCGACGTTCTGCACGAATTCGCCCGCGGAAGGATCGAGCGCGGCCCGCAATTCGGCGATGATGTCCTGCGCGCGCACAAGCGACGCGTGCACCGATTGGATGTCGCCAGACTGCATCGCCCGCTTCGCAGTCTCGGCACGTTGAATCGCGCCGTCGAACAACATGACGACGAGTTTGCCCTGCGAGGCCGTCTCGACATCGACCTGTTTGTAGCTATGGTAAGTCCCCCACGCCTTACTCATCCCCGTCCTCCCAGCGCCGCATAATAGCCAACGCCACCATTCGTTCTGATACAAAAATACAATCTCGGCGCGCGCCCTCGTGCTCGTGCTTCGTAATCGTAATCGTAATCGTAATCGTAATCGAAAAAAGGCTTACCCTATCCTTTCATTCTTTCAGGAAGAAGGCGAAGCCTTCATGACAACTCGTCATCGTCATCGTCATCGTCATCGTCATCGAAAAATCAATTCGCCCCGTAGCCCAACTTCATTCACGCGCCGAATTACCGAGAAATCGACGACAAACTATTCGACAACCCCGACAAGAATCCACTCTGCGTTTGAAACGTCGCCGAGAGTTGTTCGAGTCTCGCGAACTGTTGGCGCAAGCGCGCCTCCCGCTGACCGAGCCGTTCCTCGAGCCGATCGATCTGCGCATTGAACGCGTCAATCTGCTCATCGATGCTGCCATTCGCTTTCGATCGAAAGTTCAACACGCCGTCGGCGCTGGTCGCGTTGTCGAGATAATCGAAGAATTGATCGACGATTCCCGTCTCGCCGGTATTCGCGAATAGCCGTTCGACGTTCGCGCGATCTTCCGACAGCGCTGCCCGAAAATCGTCTTCATCGAATTCCAACCTCGACGCAACCTTCGGATCGAACGCCGAACCCGTAGTGATACCAATATCCGCCAGCGATCGGAATAACCCCGTCTCGCCGCTAATCTGCGTGAATATGGTTTGGCGCAGGAACGATTCCACGTTGCGAATTGTCACATCGCTTTCGAATGTGCCGTCTTTCTTCGTCAGATCGCGGATTTTCGTTACGGCCTCGTTGAACGCGTCCACGAAGCCTTTAATTTCCGCGATTGCCGCGTCGTTGTCGGTATCGACCGTGACGCTGCTCGTACCGGCCGATAGAAAATTGAGCGTGACGCCGCCGATGACGCCGCTCACTTCGTTCGTGTTGCGCGTCTGTAGCGCCCCGCCATTAATTGTGAATTGCGAGTCGCTGCCGGCAATCTGCTGCGCCGTGGTGAGATGCGCGACATCAAGAAAGTTGCTCGTGCCCGAAACGAAATCGACCGTCCGGCTGCCCAACGTTTTCGAGACCACGCGAATCGTATCGTTGCTGGAATCCAAACTCGCGGTCACGCCCGCGTCCGAACTGTTGATCCGGGCGAGCACGTCCGACACGGAATCGGTCGCCGTATTGACCGTAATCGCCACGCCATTGATGTAAAAGTTTCCGCCCGCCACAGCGCCCGCGTTGAAATTCACCGCGTTGAGGGTGGTCCCGGAATCGATCGCGCCGAGATTGACCGAGCTTGTGACTTGCGTCGAGCCGCTCGTTCCGGTCACCTGCGTCGCGTTGCGCACGCCAATCGCACTGAGCAAATTGCTCGTATCGGTAGCCCCGCCGAAATTGATGATCGAGGTATCGCCCGGCGTCGAATTTTCGATCGTCACGCGATCGGTCAACGCATCGTAGGTCGCGGTGACGCCCGCGCCGCTCGAGTTGATGCCGAACAGAATGTCATTGAGACTATTCACGTTCGGATCAAAAGTGAGCTGCTTGCCGTTAATAGAAAACGTCGTTCCTTCGATCGGTGTCGAGATACCGCTCGAATTGAGCGCGGCGCCGGGATTGATCGATGCGCCGAGCCGATCGCTTCCCCGCGCAATCGTCGCGCTCGCGAGTTGCAACACATTGACCGTAAACGCGCCGACCGTCGGGTTATCGCCGCTGATGCTCGCGCCGAGTACATTTTCGTTGCTCGCCGTCGCCTTGAACTGATCGAAGATGCTCTCGAGACGGAAGTCCTGCGCCAAATTGCGGAACCCGAGGAGCTGCGTACGGAAATCCCGGAGCGCCGTTTGTTGCTTTTCCAGCGCGGAAATCCGCTGCTGGAAACGAACGACCGGCTGCCGCTCGAGCTGCAACAACTGCGAGATGATGGCGTTGCTGTCCAGGCCCGTAATAAGCCCGCCAGCACTGAACAATCCGCCCATCGAACTACCCCCCAACCAGTCACAACATAGGGGCAACCCGTCCGAGACGGTCGTCCCTAGAAGCTATTATCGGCGGGGACCGTCGCCAACTTGAGTATTCAATTGACAACACAACGATCAAACCCGGCGTTAGATCGGGTTTGAAACCCGCCCACGGCCGGGAGGGACGCGCCCCGCGCGTCCGGGTTTTGATGCGCGCCCGAATGCAAAAAAAGCCCGGGCACAAGGCCCGGGCCCGTACAACCGACGTTAGGTGTAAATCTCAGTTACTTACTAGCGACGAGATTTGCAGGATTGGCATGAACAACGCAATCACGATGCCGCCTACGATGAGACCCATCAACATGATCAAGATGGGCTCGATGAGACTCGTCAACGAATCGACTGTCGCCTTCACTTCGCTGTCGTAGAAATCCGCGATCTTCTCGAGCATGATTTCCAGCGCACCAGTCTTTTCGCCGACCGAGATCATGCGGGTCACCATCGGCGGAAATTGCTCGCTGCGGGCGAGCGGGTCCGCCAGCGTCTCGCCGTTGCGTACGCTGTCGGCCGATTCGCGGATCGCCTTGGCGAAAACTTCGCTGCCGGCCGTGCGCTCGACGATTTCCATCGCCTGTAAAATCGGCACGCCGCTCTTGGTGAGCGTCGAGAGTGTCCGGGTGAAACGGCTGACGCAAACCTTTCGGCTGAGTTTCCCGAAGACGGGAAGATGAAGTTTGATCAAATCGAGATTGTATGCGCCGCTGGGCGTCTTGCCATACATCCGGACCGCGACAACGAGCCCGACGATCACGCCGAGGAAGGCAAACGCCCACGCGCTTCTCAGCAACTCACTGGTCGTGATCAACAGCTTCGTCGGCCCCGGCAGCTCCCCGCCGAGCTCTTCGAAAATCTGCGCGAACTGCGGCACGACGAACATGATCAGACCGGCCGCCATCAACATGATTAAGCTGAACGCGACGACGGGATAGGTCATCGCGGACTTCACGCGCCGCTTCAGTTCCGCCGTGGCCTCGAGGTAGTCGGCCAACTGCAAGAGCACGCCGTCCAGATCGCCGCCCGCCTCGCCCGCGCGCACCATGCTGATGAACAAATCGGGGAACACCCGCGGATACTTCCGCAGGGCGTCGGAAAACGTTTCGCCGCCTTCCACGTCCGCGGCGATGGCTTGGACAATCTTCGAAAAGATAACGTCGTCAGACTGCTCGGCGAGAATGTCCAAACTTTGCAACAACGGCAAACCGGCGTTGATCATCGTCGCCATTTGCCGAGTGAACAGCAGCAACTCGACCGCCTTCACCTTCCGCAAAGAAAGGTTTGCGGTCTTCGCCTTGCCGCGTTCGCGAATCGATTTCGGGTCGGCCGTCAGCCCACGCGATTGGAGCATCTGCGTGAGCGCTTGACGATTCTCCGCGGACATCGTCCCGCGTTGAACCTTCCCATCGCGGCTGCGCGCCGCGTAAGCAAAGGTGGGCATGCTTGGACCCCTCCACCAAGTGGTATGCACCGAGGCGGCGGCACGTTTCCCCCGGCCAGCCCCCTCAAATCCTACGGAAGGACTCTGCGGCAAATTATACGGCGAACGAGAAGGTGTGTCAACAATTTACCAGTTTTATCCTGGTTGCTCTGGGACGAATTCCCCTTTCAACCAATTAAATACCTAAATTCCAGCAAAACCCTTCAGCCAAACCCCGATGATGTACGACAGACTCGCCGCGCCCCCGCCTACCAACAACGTCTCCAACGCCGACAGGAACAGCGGTCGATGGAGAGCATGGCCCTTCACGAGGCCAATACCTACAAATGTAACCCCCGTCGCGATCGCGCTCAATGCGAAAGTCGTTTGCGCGCCGATATCGCCTGACCATAGAAGCGGCAGTATTGGGACCATCCCCGCCAACAGAAACGCAACGAAGGTGGTGACCCCCGCGCGCACCGGCGATGGCGGAACCAACTGAAGCCCATACTCGTCAGTGAGCATGGTGTCGATCCATTGCTCCCGGTTTTCGGTGATCGTCTGGATGATCTTTTCGAGCAGATCGCCGTCGAAGCCCTTGGATTGAAATATCTGCCGCACCTCCTCCCGTTCGCCTTCGGGATTCCGTTCGATGTGATGTTCCTCGAGTCTCCGCGTGCGCGCGACGATATCGTGGTCCGATTTCGTTTTGAGGTAGTTGCTCACCGCCATGCTGAAACCATCGGCGACGACGTTGGCGAGACCAAGCACGATTGCGACACCGGCGGAGAGTCCTGCCCCAGCGACGCCCGACACAATCGCGAACGTCGTGATCGCGCCGTCAATGGCGCCGAGCACAAAGTCGCCGAGATAACTGTGCGATGTTGCCGAGCCGAGCCTGCGCGCTACGGCTTCGCGGGTGTGCTGCGCAAGGAGGTCGTCGCTGTCCGTCTCGATGAACATCGTGAACCTTTACTGCGCCAGCACGTGACGCAGAGCCTCATCGAGCTCCGGATGCATGAACGTATATCCCGCGTGCATCAGCTTCTCCGGAACCGCGTTCACACCGCCGAGCAACAGCGATTCGCCCATTTCACCGAATAACGTCGACACCACAAATGCCGGCATCGGAATCAGCGTGGGCCGGTGCGACGCCCGCCCCAGGGCCTTGGTAAAAACGCGGTTCGTTACGGCATTCGGTGAAACGCAATTGATCGGTCCGCTCAATTCCGGCGAATCGACGACGAACAAAATCGCGTTGACAAGCTCGTCCAACGTGATCCAGCTCATGTATTGCGTGCCCGGCCCAATGACACCGCCGAGGCCGAGTCGAAACGGGGTCAACATCGTTTTTAGGGCGCCGCCTTGGGCCGACAACACAACACCCGTGCGCAGATGAACGACCCGCACGCCTTTTGCACGCGCGGGTTCCGCGGCCGCTTCCCAAGCGACGCAGACCTCCGCGAGAAAGTCATTACCCGGGGGACTCGCTTCGGTCTGTTGCGCATCGCCCCGCCCTGTCCCGTAGTATCCGACAGCCGACGCGCAAATGAACGTCCGAGGTGGCTGCGCGCACGTCGCAAGAGTCCGCGCGAGCAGCGCGGCCGAATGGACGCGGCTATTGAGAATGCGTTGCTTGCGCGTTGGCGTCCAGCGGCCGCCCGCAATGCTCTCGCCCGACAAACACACGACGGCGTCGGCGTTCTCG
>JBGTJY010000297.1:0-1560 GCA_041744855.1 Candidatus Hydrogenedentales bacterium | reverse complement strand
TCCCGCCTGCGCGGGAATGACGGAGGGGAAATGCGGGAATGACGGGGGGGGGAAATGCGGGAATGACGGAGAAGGAACGCGGGAATGACGGAGGGGGCGCCGGAATCACGGGCAAAAGCGGCGCCTCAAAGCCGAGGCATTGAGGCGTCGCAAACCCACCGTCGCTGTCTTATTCCAAAAAAACCAAACTTTGGCCTGGTGGCATCAGCGGTTGAAGAATCTCAAACGCGCGCTTGTAACTTTCGATGGCTTCGGTACGAAAGCCCCCTTCTACATACTTCTCCGCGAATTCCAGAAGTAGACGGGCCTTTTCTAAGTCTTTGTCATTCTCACCGTTAGCGCCTGGGAAACGCCCGAACTGAATCCGATACTGCTTGGCCGTCGAGCGCAACGATTCGAGTACTGGATCCGTCGGCAAAGGCATGAACCGTTCAGCCGCCCGCATAAGCCCAATGAACTCAGCGCGGTACTTGTCCACATCCTCTCCCCGCGCGTTGTCGGCCAATTCGATTGTCGAAGCGATCGTCGCGTTGCCTTTGTATGGCGAATCGCGCAGCAGCATGCCGAACGACGCGACGCTCGCGGAGAAACGGAAGTCCTCCGATGCCGCTGTGAATGCGCGATCGGTCTTCGCCACGGGCACGACGAACGGGATGCTCGTATCGCTTTCGGGCAACTTGTAACGTAGGCGCACCTGCATCAGCTCACCGGTCTGCGCCTGGCTGCTGAGCGTTTCGGTCTGGCGATAGACGGACGGCGAGACATTCGTGCTCGGCGTGAACGCGGCGCCCGCGGGCACGAGTTCGTACAACGCCGTGACTGTATGTCCCGCGCCGATTTCGCCCGCGTCTGTTGTGTCGTCCTCGAAATCCTTCGCGGCGAGCACGCGGTTTTCGTAGCCGATGAGCCGGTAGGCTTGCACTTCGGCGGGATTGAAATCGACCTGAATTTTCACGTCCTTCGCAATCGTGACGAGCGTGCCCGACATTTGTTTCACGAGGACTTTTTCCGCCTCGCGCAACGTGTCGATGTAGGCATAGTTGCCGTTGCCTTTGTCGGCGAGTTGTTCCATCGTCGCGTCTTTGAGGTTTCCCATGCCGTAGCCGAGCACGGACAGGAACACACCTGATTTCGCCTTCTCCTCGATCAGGCGCGTGAGGTCGCCCATGCTCGTCACGCCGACATTGAAATCGCCATCGGTGGCAAGAATGACGCGGTTGATGCCGTCCTTGATGAATGCCGTCGTCGCGATCTGATAGGCGAGCTCGATGCCTCCCGCGCCGTTCGTCGATCCGCCGGCCTTCAGATTGTCGAGCGCCTGAATGATCGGCTCCCGGAACACACCGGATGTCGGCGGCAGGACCAAGCCGGATGAGCCTGCGTAGACCGCGAGGGCGATCGTGTCGTCGCCGGCCAACTCGTTTACGAGCAACTTCATCGATTCGACGACGAGGGGCAACTTGTTCGGCTGATTCATCGAACCTGACACGTCGATCAGGAAAACGAGATTCGCCGCCGGACGATGCGCTGCTTCCATCGTGCGGCCCTTCAGCCCCACGC
>JBGTJY010000296.1:0-4185 GCA_041744855.1 Candidatus Hydrogenedentales bacterium | reverse complement strand
TGGGACCTACAAGCCTTCATCCTCGTGCCCCTCCTCCTGCTCGCCGTGGCGTGGCTCGGAATTTACCTGCCCGCGCGCAAAGCCACGAGCGTCGATCCCATGGTGGTATTGCGCTATGAATGAACGATTGAAATGCGCGTTTACTTTGTTCGCTGCGTGCTTTTGCGCCGTCACTGCACCCGCGCAGGCGCCTGAGCTTTTCAACGGGCCGTTCCTTTTCGAAGGCGCAACGATACACGGCGATCGCATCGCATTCGGCCGCGCGGGCGGAATCTGGCTCGCCGGCAAATCAGGCGGTACCGCCGAGCGCCTTACCGAGCAATCGATCCACTACTCGATGCCCGTGTTCTCGCCGGATGGATCGCGAATCGCCGCCGCGCGCAGGGCCGGCCGCACGACCGATATCTATCTGCTCAATCCGTCGACGCGCAAGGAAGAAAGACTCACGCATCACCCGGGGCGCGATTGGCCCGTCGGTTGGAGCGCTGACTCACAGCGAGTGCTCTTCAACTCGAATCGCGACGGAAACGACATGCTCTACACGATGGCGCCCGGCGATCAATTGCCTACGACGCTGGATCTGCCGCAGGCGTATTCGGGAAGTTTCTCGCCAGACGGCAAACGACTCGCATACCTTCCGCGATCGTTCGACTATCACCACTCCGAGTATCGCTATTATCGCGGCGGGCAGTGTTCCCCGCTGTGGATCGTCGATCTCGATTCCGGCGCCGTCGAAAGCATCACCGCGGGCAACGACAACGTGCGCGACCCGATGTGGATCGACGAACTCATCTATTTCCTGTGGGATCGCGACGGTCGCTTCGATCTCTTCGTATACGACCTCGCCTCAAAAGAAACGCGCAAACTCACGGACCTCGGCGACTTCGAAGCCCGCACCGCGACGACCGATGGGCACTCAATAGTTCTCGTCGGGATCGGCGAAATCCGAGTCTTCGATGTTTCAGCCGAAACGATCTCCCCTGTAGCGATTGCGATGCCGCTCGATGTCTTCGCGCACCGCGCGCGCGTCGTAAACGCTTTTGGCCAAGTGCAGTCATATTCGCTCGCTGCGAGCGGCACGCGCGCCGTCATCTGCGCGCGCGGCGATGTGTTCATCGTCGACACTGCAACCGGCGCCGCGAGCAACCAAACGAAGACACCGGGAGTCGCCGAACGCGAAGCGGCGCTGTCACCCGATGGAAAACAACTCGCGTACTTTTCCGATGCCTCCGGCGAATACGCGCTGGAAGTCCGAGCGGTCGACTCCGAGAAAGTGACGACCATCGCAATCGAAGAACACCCGACGTTCTACAGCGAATTGACGTGGTCCCCCGACGGCAATTACGCCGCATTCTCGGATCACAACCTGGTCGCATGGTTGGCCGAAGTAGCGGCGGGCGCGGTCAAATCCATCGATCGATCGACCTCGTCGGCCCAGGGTCTCTTCGCCTTCAGTTGGTCGCCCGACGCGCGCTATCTCGCCTACGGCAAGCACGGCGAAAACCGCCTGCCCCGCGTCTTCGTGCACGACGTGACCACGGGCGAAAACCATCCCGTTACTCCCGAGAATTGGCACGTGTCCTCGCCAATCTTCGATCGCACGGGGAAATACCTCTACTTCATTTCGAGTCCCAACGCCGCGGCATCGGATTTCGGCTGGGGTGTCCTCGCGGGAATGCTCTCGCAGCCGCTCGTGATCCGGCAGCTCAACGCCGTCGTTCTGCGCGAAGACGATCCCGCGCCCGTATCTCCACAAGGGCCTAATCTCGCCGTCGATTGGAAGAATGCTGCCGACACGCCGATCGATTTCGACGGAATCGAATCGCGCATCGTCCCGATCGATGTCACCCCGCGCTTGCCCGCGGAGCTCGCCGCTGGCCCGGCTGGTCTGGTCTACATGGTGGTCGACGAATGGCCCGAGACCCCCGGCAGCGGATTCCCGCAGCAGTCGCTGTACAGGCTCGATCTGCGCGCGCCGGCCGATCCACAGAAGGCCATCAACATCGTCCAAGCCTACGCGGTTTCCGGCGACGGCGCGTCGATACTCTGCAATGACGCGTCGAATCTCCGCACGGCGTTGCGCCAAGACACCGATGACGCCCAACCCATCTTCGCCGCGAATTGGCGCATGGTCACGTTTCGCGGTGCGAAGGCCGAGACGAAACCCGTACCGCTCGCCGCGCTCGCCGCGCCCGTCGAACCCGCGCGCGAATGGCAGCAGATTTTCCGCGAGTCCTGGCGCCTCATGCGCGACGTGTTTTACGATCCGAATCACCACGGCCTCGATTGGGACGCAATCGAGGAGCGATATGCGGAGTTTCTGCCGGGCATTAGCTCGCGCGAGGAGCTCAACACGCTCATGGAGCGGATGCAGGGCCACGTCTCGTGCAGCCATCTCGGCGTCGGCGGCGGCGATATCCCGCCGAGCCTCGAGGAAAACGAACGCGTCGGCCTCCTGGGCGCGGACTTCGAAATCGCAGACGGACACTTCCGGTTCAAGCGCATTCTCCGGCCCGGCCTAGCGGACGCGGCCAATCCCGCGCTGCGCGCACCCTTGGCGCAACTCGGCGCGGAAGTGAAGGAGGGCGAGTTCCTATTAGCGATCGACGAGAAACCGCTCGACGCATCGTACAACCTCTACGAAGCCCTGCGCGACAAAGCATCGCGCCCGACGCGCATCCTCATCGGCCCGACGGCGGATGGCGCAAACGCGCGCGAACTCCAAGTCATCCCGGTCGCCGACGAAATGCCCTTGCGCCTCAGCGACTGGGCCGAGCGCAATCGCGAGCGCGTGCTCGAAGCCACCAGCGGTAAGCTCGGCTACTTTCACGTCTCGAATTTCGGCATCCCCGGCGTCCAAGATTTCATGCGCGGCTACTACGGCGCGCGCCTCAAGCCCGGCATGATCATCGACCAACGATTCAACGGCGGCGGCATCACGCCGGACTACTTCGTCGAATTGCTCGCCCGCAAGCCGCTCTACAACTACCAATTCCGCGAAGGCGACGATTTGCCCGTGCCCGTGAACGGTCGCGCGAACGGCTCGACGGTCCTCATCACGAACGAACACAACTGGTCCGCAGCCGAAACCATGGCGACCATGTTCCAACTCGCGAACATCGGACCCATCGTAGGCCGCACTACCGCAGGCGGCGTCATCGGCCCCTACGGCGCGCGCAGAATGCCGGGCCTCGTCGACGGCGGCAGCATGCGCATCCCATCCCGCGCCGCCTACACCTACGCCGGCGCCTGGATCGAAAACGACGGCATCCACCCCAACATCGAAGTCGACATCACCCCCGCCGACTGGCGAGCAGCCCGCGACCCGCAACTTGAGGCGGCGATCAATGCTGGCCTCGAATCAATCGCGACTGAATCGGCACCCACGATAGCCCGCCCTGCGTTCCCTACTTTCCCTTAACTTCGGCCTCGTACGTCATTCCCGCGAAGGGGACCGTCCAAAAAGTCGCGAAGGCAGTTATTTGTAGCGCTGCTTTTTAAGCGGCGCGTAGGTATCTTCGTCGACATTAGCAAAACGCGCCGCTTGAAAAGCAGCGCTACAAATGAGCCCGTGCAGGGATCGAGTGTCCGCGACCTTTGGGAAGGTCCCGAAGGCGGGAATCTCCCCGCTTTCACCCGCGTCTCCGCTCTTTGTCGTTTTTTTCCGCAAACTGAACTTTGACACGCCGCATTACGCCGATTAGTCTGTGTCCGCACTCTAGGACGGACGGAGACTATCTCAATGTGGCGTTTCTGCCTTGCTCTCGCGATTCTCCCCTTGCTCGGCTGTCCGATGGAAAATGACGACGAACGCCTGGACGAAATTCGGACGTCATTGCAGATGGACTTCGACGACCTCGACGCTGACATGGACGGCACTCTTAGCGTAGTCGAAGCCCGCGACGGGGTAGCCGATTTGTCCGATGATGAGTTCGACCAGTTGGACAACGACGGCAATGGGTCGCTCAGCGCAGAGGAGCTCGGTGGCTCCGGTGAAGGAGAAGGTGAGGGCGAAGGTGAAGGCGAAGGCGAGGGCGAAGGTGAGGGCGAAGGTGAGGGCGAAGGTGAGGGCGAAGGTGAGGGTGAAGGTGAGGGTGAAGGTGAAGGTGAGGGCGAGGGTGAGGGCGAAGGTGAGGGCGAGGGTGAGGGCGACGATGTAATCCTGTGCACGGTAGCCATCGACGC
>JBGTJY010000295.1:0-3335 GCA_041744855.1 Candidatus Hydrogenedentales bacterium | reverse complement strand
TTCATGCCCTCGGCGAATACCCGCTGATCGGGCGCTACTACGCGTACGAAGCGGTTTGCATTCGCGATTTCCTGCTCTTCAAGAATGGCGCTGTGTGTCCGAATAATTATCTGCATACGCCAAACGATTGCCGGCGCTGTGCGGTCGCGGGAATGCGCGACTCCATCATCCGCGGACGCTACCTCACGTGGACCGACGAGTTTTTGAAGTCCAATGCGCACACACCCGCGTACTACGGCCGCCACGTGTTCGCGCTCCAGCGCCTCGATGCGATCGTCGTGTACAACGAACTCATGCGCAGCCAATTCGCCGACACCAATCCCAACGTGCACGTGATCCCTGGAGGCGTCAACACTGCGGAGTACCGCGTCGTAGCTCCGGAGTCAAAGCGGAAGACGGTCATACTGATGGCGGGCCGCGTCGAGGACCCCATGAAAGGCCTGCAGACCTTGCGCGAAGCGGGCGAGATACTCGCGAAACGCAGGAAGGATTTCGAAATTTGGGCGACGCATACGGACGCCTCCCTGAATTCTTCCTGGTTCCGATCGATCGGCTGGCTGGATCATCGCGAGCTTCGAAACACGTACGCGCAAGCCGATATTTGCGTGACGCCGTCGATTTGGGCCGAACCCTTCGGACTCGTCGCCGTCGAGGCAATGGCCAGCGGGCGCCCCGTCGTCGCGAGCCGCGTGGGCGGACTTCAATCGATTGTCGTGGATGGAGAAACAGGCTGCCTGTTCGAGCCTGGAAATGCCATCGCACTCGCGCGGCGATTGGGAACGCTCCTGGACGATCCCGAGTTGCGATTGCGCATGGGCCAGGCAGCCCGCGCGCGCGCCGAGGACGAGTATGATTGGAATCGAGTTATCGCGCGGTACTATCCGCCACTACTCGAAGGACTCGAGCGATGAAGCGCGTGGGAGTGTTCTATAGCGTCGGTCCTCACTTCCGCACGGCGCTGAAGACCGCGCGCACCTTGGGCGATCGGGTCATCGCGATCGTCCCGCCGCATCTAGAATTCGAAGGCGAAACGGAAGGCCTGATCGACGAGACGATTCGGACGGAACGCGAGCACTATTCCCCGCGCGACGTTGCCGCGTGCCGGCGGCTGCTGAGGCAAATCAACGACGCGAAGCTGGACAAGTTTGTCGTCCTGTTCGACAGTCCGCAGTTGAAGCTGCTCGCCGCGCTCGTCGAGGCGCGCAAGGTCTATTACTGTGCCCCGCACGGCTACGTGCGGCGGCTCGATCGTTCGGCGGCACGTGTGGTCGCTGCCGAGATGGCTATCCGCGCGCGAGGCTGGCTGCGTTACGCCTGGCTATCGATCCTCGTGCGCGCGACGCCGATCACCCCAGAGCCTTCACCTGATCGTACGGCAGCGCCTCGTCGATAAGCATGATCGGGATGTCATCGCGAATCGGATAGAGGTAAGCCTCGTCCGCGCGCAAGAGTCCCGCGTCGATCTTCTCCTCGACCACGGCGCCCGCGCGATTCTTAATTGCGCCCCGCGCAATCGCAGCATTGATCGAGTCGATAGTCGCGCCTTCGATTAATTTCACCGGCGTCTTATTTTCCGGGCAAACGAGTATGTCTAGCAGCTCTTGATCGACCATGGTCTCGCGGGTCTCCGTTCAATCTCTGGCGCCACCCCTGGACGCGCGGGAGCGCGTCCCTCCCGATTGTATCTTCGCGCGGCACTACTGATCGACTCGTTGGTATTGTTCGGGTAGGCCGGGCAGAAACTGCGCGGGATTCCCCCAGAGATCTCCTTCGAGGAATTTCACCGAGGAGTCGACGGTCACGCTCTGGCGAAACGCCAACGCCGTTCGCGCCTTCTCCCAGTCAGGCCCATTCCCGCCGAGACTCGCCATGTCGCGCGTCGCGGCCCAGTGCTCAACGCTCGCGTAGCGCGTCATCAAATACACGTCATCGTACTCCGCGCTCTCGTCGGCGCCTGCGACAACGGGGTGAATCTCTTTCCACATCCCGATCACGCGCGAACCAATCTTCTCGAAATACGGCCACACGCCCGTCACGCTCGCGGCGTAGAATTCGTCGAACTTCCCTTTCTGAATTCGGAAATGACGGAGCGTGACGATCGGTGTCGCCGCTTGCGCGATATCGTTGCGAATCGGGATCGGCTTCGCTGCTACCTCAGCGCGATCTTCTGTGATGCCGCCGCGAAACGGTTGCTCTTGCGCATGCACCGTTTCGAACTGCCGCATCATCCCCGCGGTCAAAAGTGCCCCAAGCAACATGAATCCAACTCGCTCGACAAATCTCGCCCAACGCATCGCCCATTCTCCTGTGTTATCCTGCGCGGACTATAGCATTATCGGTGTTTATCCGCGTTCATCCGTGGCAAAAATTGGAGCGATAGAAATGCCCGACGACTACGAGCAACTCAAAGAAAAAACGAAACGCACCGCGCAAATGTTGTTCGGCGATCCGAAAGAGCACGCGAATGAAGGCCAGACCGCCTACGAACTCTGGCGCGGCGTCGATCCCGAACTCGCGAAACACATCTCGATGTTTCTCACGGGTCGCCTTTATTCGCGCGAAGTGATCAGCCAGAAACAACGCGAACTCTGCGCAGTCGCGGCGTTGACCGTTCTCGATAAGCCCTCAGAACTCCGCGCGCACATCCTCGCCGCGAAAAACGTCGGCGCGAAACGCGAAGAAGTCGCCGAAGTCATCCTCCAAATGATGACCTACGGGGGCGTGCCGATCATGGTCGAAGGGCTGCGCCTACTCGAAGAAGTCTGGCCAAAGTAGGCGCCGACGATGCTCTCCCAGCGTGTCATTCTGAGCGCCAGCGAAGAATCTCGTTCACGCGGTGCCCATGCGGACATCTTGGTACGGAGATTCTTCGCTGGCGCTCAGAATGACTGATTGTTAGGTTTCGCGGAAGGTGAAAATTACGGCGACCAAATCGTCACCGCGATGTACCGCTCCGGCCCGGTCTTCGCATCCGAGAAGTAATAGGCCGTCACGACTTTCCCATCGGGCCGCTGCACGCTGCGCGGATACCCGACGTCGGTGCTCGAGCCGTCTTCGCGCAATGTGACGATGTCCGACCACCTGTGCCCGCCGTCACTGCTGAGAATTGCGCGAATGCTATACGGTTCGCCGCGAAACCCGTAGGTCATGCAGAGCCGGCCATCACGCAGCTTGATGAGCGCAGGCGGATTACCCACCGCGCAATCGACCAGCTTCTCGTGCTCGATTGTCCACGTTTTGCCATCGTCCATGCTGCGGTAGAAATCAATGTATTGCTCCGGCATTTCACGGCGTCGTGTCGCGGTCACCAGTTCGTTCGCCGATAGCCGCACGGA
>JBGTJY010000294.1:0-7159 GCA_041744855.1 Candidatus Hydrogenedentales bacterium | reverse complement strand
ATCGACGGCGCCGTGGTGAATACGCGGCGCAATTCGGCCGGTGTGCACGCGGTCAATCCGGCGGACGGCGCACGGCTCGCACTGCGCGATGCGGCCGTGAAGGCGCGCCAAGGGCTACTCGTCGATGCGGCGCTCGCGATGGTCGGCGTGCTTTCGAACGAGAACTACACGATGACCATCGAATCGCCGGGTTCACGGGAATTTCTTCGCGCGATAGAAGACCAACTCGGCGCGGTTCCAGAGCTTTCCCACTTGCAAGAACTCCGCATGAGCGCGGAACAGGCCGTGTTTCAATTCCGCTACCACGGCAAATTGCGGCCGTTGGTGGATAGTCTTACGGAGATGCAGTATCCCGGCTATGCGCTCGAGCCGAGCCGGATCGTCGAGCGGGAGTTGGTATTCAAAACAGTCCCGCGCGAGAACTGAGTGAAAATGGCTATACTTCTCCGTGCGCTGAGTTGTAGCCCGCGCCGTTCGAAGAGACTATGACGATCGCCATTCTCACACGCAGCGAATTCCTGAAACTGGTGTACGACACGCCGGCGCGGTTCATGGATCGCATCCATGCGCCCGAGGCGTTTGTTGTGCGCGGATTCTACGACGCGGATGCCGTGCTGGCCTTGCGCGACCGATGCTTTCGTTGGGGACAAGAGACGGGGGCATCGTGGCATCCTCTGCTGGATGAGTGCCCCGACTACCACCGGATTCACGACAATTATCCGAAGGCGCACGTGAAGGCGAAGATGCACGCGTTTTATCAGCACGCGTGGTACGCGCAGAACGCTGAGCTATTCGTCGACTATCGTGAGATATTCGAGATCAAAAATTTCCTCGCGGGACTCGAAAAGGATGAGTACCTGGATAACGTTCCGTCGACGGGTCCTATCGCGCGCGTCAATTTGCATCAGTACCCGCGTGGCGGCGGATATCAGGCGGAGCACATCGATCCTGTTGCGGACTGGGCGAAAATTCAGACGCTCGTGCAGGCGTCGCGGCCGGGCGTCGATTATCAGTCCGGCGGACTATATGCGCGGCTCGACGCGGAGGGCGAAAAGTTCTACGTCGATCCCGCGACCGGCCCTGGCGATTTGATGGTATTGTCGCCGGGTATTCGGCACGGGGTGGAAGAGGTCGATCCAGACGCCGCGTATGAGATCGACAAGAACACGGGGCGCTGGATCGTGATGCCGATCATCGTCGCGTCGGATTATCCCAATCCGGAAGTCGTGCGGCCGCGGCAGGTGAGTTAACCCGACCGCATGCCGCACATTTCCGTCGTCACTTCGCTGTACAAATCCGCCCCATACATCGACGAGTTCTACCGGCGATGTCTCGCGGCGATTCAGCCAATCACGGACTCGTACGAGTTCATCTTCGTCGATGACGGATCGCCCGATCCGTCGCGGGACAAAGTCCTCGACCTGATCGCGACGGACAACAATGTGCGGCTCGTCGAGTTGTCGCGAAATTTCGGGCACCACAAGGCGGTGCTTGCAGGCCTCAGTTATGCGCAGGGCGATTATGTGTTCTTGCTCGACTCGGACCTCGAAGAAGAGCCCGAACTGCTGACTACGTTTTACGACGTGATGAAAAACGACCCGAGCCGCCCGGACGTTGTCTACGGTTACATGACGCACCGCAAGGGCGGCTGGGTGGAGCGTGCCTCGGGTGAACTCTTCTACAAGATCATGAATCTGATGGCCGAGACGTACATTCCCGAGAATGCGCTCGTGGCCCGGCTCATGACGCGGAGTTACGTGCGCAATCTCGTGCGCTATCAGGAATCGCACGTGTTTCTTGGCGGCGTGTTGCAGCTTGCCGGCTACAAGCAAGTCGGCGTGCCCGCGGCGAAATCGAGCAAGGGCACGAGCACGTACACGCTGAGCATCAAGATCACGCAGGCGATGGACGCGATTCTGTCGTTCACGAACAAACCGCTAACCTACGTCGCGGCGCTCGGGCTATTGATTTCAAGCGTATCCGTCGTCGTCGCGCTGATATTTCTGGCGCGGATCATTTTCTACAACCGGGACATGGATGCGATTGGCCTGACGATTGTCTCGGTTTGGTTTTTGGGCGGACTCATGATTTTTTCGCTGGGCGTCGTGGGCTTCTACGTGGGCCGGGTCTATTCCGAAGTGAAGCGGCGGCCCAACGTCGTAATCAAGCAGGTGCACAATGCGGCCGCCGAAGAGTGACGTCACCAAGGACGAAAATCACCTCGAGGACCTGCGGCTAATTCTCGAGGACGTGCCAGACGAAATACCGCGCCGGGGCATCATTCACGTCGGCGCCCATGAAGGCCAGGAAGTGGGGGAGTACTTCGCCGCGGGTTTCGAGCGCGTCGCGCTAGTCGAGGCCAATCCACAATGGTGCGCAACGTTGCATGCGCGATTCGACGGCGATCCGCGCGTACGCATTTTTGAGACAGCGATTGCAGACCGCGCGGGGACGATGACGCTACACATTCATACGAGCCGTCGCGGCAGTACGGAGCCCGCGAGTCTGTTGCCGATGAAGGAATTCAATCGTATCGTCACGGCGCTGCACACGCCGGCATGCGTCGAAGTGCCGGTGACGACGCTCGACGCGTTGGCGCGCGAGCAGGGGCTCAACGCGCGCGAGTACAATTTCTTGAGCCTCGATATCCAGGGCGCGGAAATGTTGGCGTTGCGAGGGGCGGACGCGACGCTGCGCACGATGGACGCGATCATCTGCGAAGTCGCGCTGCTGGAGCTATACGAAGGGCAGGCGCTGGAAGCGGAGATCGTGGATTTCCTCGGGACGCGGGGTTGCGAAAAGCGGCGGACCGTGTACCACACCATGTACGAGGGGGACCGGACATTCCCCGCGTGGGGCGAGGCGCTGTTCACAAGACGCGCGTCACTTCCGGGCTAGCAGAGGGGTTTTCGAACGAGGTGTCGTCTCTCTCATGTCATTCCTGCGCAGGCAGGAATCTCCCACTTGTACACGACGCCCCGAATTTAGGGAGAGATTCCTGCCTGCGCAGGAATGACATCGAGGGTCATTTGTTCTTGTTCGGGCGATATTAAACGTTCTAGTTCAACAAGTTCCGCAGCGTCTCTTCGTAAGTCCGCTGCAACGCGGCGATTTCTCCGCTGACTTGGCTCTCGAAATTGTCGAAGGCGCTTTGTTCCTCGGCGGTCCGGATGTTGCCCACATGGATGATCAGGTTGTCGAGAAACGTATTGAGCGATTCGAGTTTCAATTCGCAGCGGCGAATGTTCGCGGCGTTTTTCTTGGCGGCCTCGGTCTTTTGACGCTCGATTTCGAGTGCGCCCGTGATCTCGTTACGTTCCGCGTGATCGGCCGTGTGGCTCAGGGACTGTTCGAGCCGCTTGAGCCGCGCATGCTGTTTCGCGTCGTCGACCGTGACCTCCGTGCGGATTCTGCGGAGCTGCTGGAGCAATGTCGCGACTTTGAGTACGCCGTCCTCAAATCCCGCGAGGGTTCCCACAAGCGGGACCTGCGCCGCGCCCATGAGGTGTCCACCGTCGCGGGAGAGTTCTTCTTCGAGTCGGCGCTTGCGGATTCCGACGGCGACCACGCGTTCGAAGATGTCTTCGTCGAAATCGACTTCCGTCTTGCGAAGGGCGAGCGTGACCTCGCGACGCCGGCGCCATTTCTGGAACTCGGCGGCGATGTAGCGGCGCGTAAGGAGGGCGACGATGGCTCCGCCAAGCAATGTGCCGCTGAAGAGACCCCAGAGTCCCCACTGGGATTCGTACTTCAGCGCAGTGAGGCTCGAGCCGTCGCGCGTACCTTCGTTGTAGCCGGTTTCGTAGCCTTCGGCAAGGCCGTCCTTGTAGCCCTGCTCGTAGGTATCCGTGCAGCCCGTCAGCCCGAGCGAAAGCGCAACAAGCAGTCCACAAATTGCACGGATTTTCACTGAGAGAAAACTTATTCCAACGTTACTTGATTTCTTTTACGCGAATATTTCGGAAGTACAGTACGTCGCCGTGCCCGAGGAATCCGATGCGGCCCGAGGGGCGCAGCAGTCCTGGGTGTTCCTGTTTGTCCATGGTTCCGTCCTTGCTCGCCTCGCGGATGTCCGCGTCCACGATAACCGTTCCATTTAGCGTCACTTTGATGTGGTCACCATTAGCTACAACTTCCTGCTCATTCCATTCACCGACGGGTTTAAGGTGGCCGCGCTTGGCGGGGACAATGCCGTAAATCGAGCCGTGGTATTGGTACGGTTCCAGCGCGGCGTATTTGTCGGCGGTATCATCGAGGATTTGCAGTTCCATCGCCTGGTACGCGGCGTCGCCCGCGCCTGGGGCCATGCGCAGCCCAAGGCCGTTGTTCGCGCCCGGAGTCAGTTTGAACTCGAAGCGCAAGACGAAATTCGTGTAGTCCTTCGCGGTGTATAGATTGCCGCCCGGCTTGCAGGCGAGTTCGCCGTTCTCGGCCTGGTAACCGTTTGTGTCGCCCTCCCAGCCGCTGAGGTCTTTGCCGTTGAAGAGGGGGGTAAAATCGGGTTCGTCGTCGGCCGCGGCGGAAGTGGCTGCGGCTACAACGACGATTGCGAGGGTGAAGAGGTCACGGAGTCGGTTCGAGGCCATTGGTGAAACGGTCCTTTGTCGGTTGATGACGTGACGCTAGTATATAACGCGTTGGGGCGTGGAGTATTTGTTCGCTGCTTTCAATTGCTGGCGTGCGTGGAAGCGGACGGCGCTGCTTCGATCCTGCCCGAAGGCGGAACTCCGAACCTGGACGGATAATTGATGATGGCTGGAATTACGTTGCGGGGCAAACGCGTGTTGATTAGCGGCGGATCGAAAGGCATCGGCCGCGCGATCGCGGTTGAACTCCTCAGCCGCGGCTCAAGGGTATTCCTGGTTGCTCGCGGCGGGAGCGATCTCGCGGAGGCGAAGTCCGAGTTATCGCGCAAGTTCGCGGCGAGCGAGATCGAAACGCAAGTGTGCGACGTGACGGACTACGCTGCGGTTGAGGGCGCTGTCGAATCGGTGATCGAGCGTTTCGGCGGCATTGACGGCGTGGTCAACAATGCGGGCCTGGCGATTCCGCGCTATTTTCATGAGACGCCGCCGGACGAGTTCGAGCGGCTCATGCGCGTGAATTATCTGGGCTCGGTCTATCCCACGCGGGCCGCGATCGCGCACATCCCGGCCGGCGGATTTATTTCTTTCGTGTCTTCCGTCGCGGGATTCCTCGGGGTGTTCGGATACACGAGTTATTGTCCAACGAAATTCGCGCAGATCGCCTTCGCAGAGTCGTTGCGGCAGGAGCTGCGCTCGCGCGGCATTCAGGTCAGCGTGCTGTGTCCGCCGGATGCGAATACGCCCGGCTACGAAGAAGAGAATCGCACGAAGCCCTACGAGACCAGAGCGCTCGCCGGCGCGGCGAGCTTGATGGAGGCCCAGGAGGTGGCGCTGAAATTCGTCGACGGACTGGAACGCGGGCGGTTCATCTTCACGTGCAACTTCGCATCCGCGATGATGTATCGACTCAATGGCATCGCGCCGGGCGTCACGCGTCGATATATGGATCGAGCTATTCAAAAGATTCAGTCACGACGTTGAAGCTAACGACGCCTTGCGCCGCAGAGTCTCGTTCACCGCACAGGGTTCTCAGTCTCGTTCCGCAGATCGGTGTCCGTTTCCGTCCCCGTGCGCCCGGTGCTCCCCGTGCTTAGATCATTCGATTGGCGGCCTCGGCGGTCCGTCATAGGGTTTCGCGCCAAACGACAACCCGCGATTGCGCTCGACAGTGGTCAGGGCGCGATCTTTCGTTGTCGGCGCTTCGATGATCCCGTAGTAACGCGCCATCCAATACGCATCGAGCCAGCCCGCAGGATCCACGACCGCGTGTCCGCCCGAACCGCCATCAAGACGCGGTGTATCCGACCAGCGCATCGGCCCGGTCTCGCGTGGCGAGAGCACGCGTGTCACTCGCGCGTGATCCGAGTAGCGCGTATCTGGCGTAATGTCGGCGCGGTTCGAGTTTGCGTAGCTGTAGTCCACCATGTCGAGCGGCCATTCCCGCAAATGCGCGACGGAATCGGCCTCGTCGCAGTCGTTGCGCGTGATCCCGCCGTAAATGAAATTGAACCACGGGTTGCGCTCGATGCGCTCGATTTCCCAACTCCGCTCGAAACTACGGCGATAAATCGAACGCAATTCCGGGTCGGTCTCGTATCGCAAAAGATTGTAGTAGATGTACCACGCGAGACGGTCATCGGAATGGTTGATGTAGTCCGGCGGGAATACGAGTTTTTGGCGCAGCACTTCGCGGTGATAGCCCATATCCAATAGGTCCTGATACGCCTTCGTGAATTTCGGATCGCCCGTGATCGTCTCGGCCGTTTTCACGTAACTCAGAATCCCCAGTCCGTTCAGACCGCGCGCATAAAACCCGCGCGGACCTTGCAGGTATTCCGGGTCCCATCTCGCCCACACGGTTGGTTTGCCATCGACATCGCGCAACACCCAACCGTTATCGATGATGTGATTCGTGATCCGCGACAGATGCTCTTGCGCCTGCTCCTTCTCGCGGCCCTTCGCAACGAGCTCGTAAAAGATCGCCGCCGCGTAGTAGTGCGCGTCGGTCTCGTCGCTCGAGGTATCGCCCTTCCACTCCCACAGTCCATCCGGCGTCGGATTCCACTCCGCAGCGTAGCCGCCGGAACCGCCGCTCGTCTTGTGCGTGGTTTCACCCACTGCGTAAATCGATCGCGCGGGAAACCCATCTATCGACGATATTTCCTCGCACCATTTCAGCGTTTTGAAAAAATCCACCGCCTCGTCGCGCGCTTCTTTGTGCCCTGTCACCGCATATTTGAAGGACTGCGCGGTGAGATAGTGCGTGCTCCAGCCGGCGTCGTTGTCGCTCACTTCGCGCATCCACGTCCCGGTCGGCGCATCCCACTCGAGTTTGTACGTGAATCCAAGCCGTTTCTGGCCCCATTCCTCGAGCCACCGCTCGTAGTACGCCGCCTTTTTCAGCAACGTATACGGCTCGTATTCGATGATGCCGAGACCCTTTGGTGTCCCGATGTACACCGTGCGATCGTGCACGGCAATCGCGTTCACGTGGTTGTCCGGCAGCCACCGCGCACCGTTGAAAAAGTGGAGGTCGTCGTCCAACACGCGCGCCGCGCCGGTCGACGTCCCGA
>JBGTJY010000293.1:0-2036 GCA_041744855.1 Candidatus Hydrogenedentales bacterium | reverse complement strand
GCGCGACGCCGTTATCAATGATGGTTTCGTAATACTTGGGCCGCATTCCCGTCGCCTGAAGCTGGCCGATAATGCGCCCTTCCTCGTCGATGCTCTCCTGCTCGAAGCGGAAAATATCCTGCATCGTCAACACGTCGCTCTCCATGCCGACAATTTCCGTAATCGCCGTCACGCGGCGCTTGCCGTCGCGCATTCGCTCCTGATGCACGATGAGCTGCACCGCCATCGAAATCTGCTCCCTGATAGCCCGCACCGGCAGGTCGAATCCGGCCATCATCACCATCGTTTCCAAACGCTTGCAGGTATCGCGCGGCCCGTTGGAGTGAGCCGTCGTCAGACTTCCGTCGTGACCGGTGTTCATCGCCTGCAACATATCGAGCGCCTCGCCGCCGCGACACTCGCCGACCACGATTCTGTCCGGCCTCATGCGCAGGCTGTTGCGCACCAAATCGCGGATGCCGATCTCGCCGACGCCCTCGATGTTCGGCGGGCGCGTCTCCATGCGAATCACGTGCTCCTGGCGCATCTGCAATTCGGCGGCGTCCTCGATGGTCACGATGCGCTCGGTCGAAGGAATGAACGAAGAAAGCACGTTCAAAGTCGTGGTTTTGCCGGAACCGGTGCCGCCCGAAACCACGATATTGAGGCGCCCTTCGACGGCGGCTTGCAAGAACTGCGCGGCCTCGCGTGTCATCGAACCGAAGTTGATGAGGTCGCTCATGGTGAACGGATCGCGCGCGAATTTGCGAATCGTCATCGTCGGCCCGCTCAGCGCCAGAGGCGGAATCACCGCGTTAAAGCGCGAGCCGTCGCGCAAGCGTCCGTCCACCATAGGCGATTTCTCGTCCACGCGGCGGCCCAAAGGCGCCACGATGCGATCAATAACCTGCATGACGTGACCGTTATCGCGAAAGCGCAGGCTGGTGAGTTCCAGTTTGCCCTTGCGCTCGACGTAGATTTGGAACGGCCCGTTGACCATCACTTCGTCCACGTCGGGGTCGTTCAAAAGCGGCTCGATGGGGCCAAGTCCAACGATTTCGTTGAGCAAGTCCATCACTAAACTGGCGCGTTCGGCGCGCGTGACGACGACGTGTTCCTCGGCGATAACCTGGCCGATCATCTCCTCGACTTGGCCGCGCAATTTGTCCTGATCGCCCGCCAACGAAGCGGCGTCGCCCTCGAATTCGCGCAACAATTTCTGCTGAATTCGCTCGCGCAGTTGCGCGTAGGGCAACGCCTCGCCGCGCGACTTCTCTTCCATCTGCCGCTTGAGCTGCACGAACGGATTGCCGGTCGATTTCTCGATGGTCAAAGTCGGTTGCGGCGCGAGCGGCGGCACTTTGGCGCGGATGCGCCCGCCATCGGGCAGAGGCCGATCCAACAATGGCACTTTGGCGTCCACGCGCCCGCCGCTCAGTTCGGCGATGCGGCGCACGAACGAGAGCAGATGATCGTCGTCGCGAAACGAGACGCCGGTGCGCTCGATACGGCCCAACCGTTCGACCGAAACATCTTGGGCGCCGGTCACCACAATTTTGGCGACGCTTGGGTCTTCCAGCATCGGCACGAGCGGCCCCAGATCGGTGGTTTCTCGCACGAATTCGTCCACCATCCACAGGCGGTCGGCGGCTTCCATATCGAGGTTGAACTCGCGCAATGCCGCGTCTATGCCGTGCTCGATTTGCGGCTTGATGGCGTCGCGCGTCGGGTTTTGCAACAAGCTCTGGTCAACCGAGCCGATCACCGAATCGAAGATGAGATGCTTCTGGCGAAACAGCACGCGATTTTTCATTTCGCGCTCGGAGAGTTGCGCGCCGCCGCCGATGCGCGCCAGTTCGGTGTTGGCATTGGCCAACTCCTGCGACGAAGACGGCGCGACCTCTTCGGCGGGCGTCTGCAAATGGCGGTCGAGGCTGGTGCGCGCGGCCAAACGTTCGGAGAAGGTGCGCGGCACGGCGCGACGCAACGGCTTGTCGAACGAGGTTTGTTCGGCGAGCGCTTCGGACATCTCGGGCGCTTCGGACATTTCGAGCGCT
>JBGTJY010000292.1:0-2735 GCA_041744855.1 Candidatus Hydrogenedentales bacterium | reverse complement strand
ATCAATCCTCGGAGGTCGTCGAAAACGCGGGCGGGTGCCGCTCACTTCGCGGCGGCCCGGTGCGCCTCGACCATCTCCAGGCAGGCCTTCTCGCACTTCCGACATTCCGCCGCGCACCGCTTCATCGTCGCGTCGTCCATCGCGAGAAGCTCGCAAGTCATGGCCGAACTCCATGGGGTTACGCCGGAGAACCCGCGAATGGGGCCCCACACGCTCCCATTGGCAAATGCTGTACCGGTCCCGTTCGTCGTTACGGCGGAGCGATTGTACGGGCGGAAACGACGGAGACACTGGGAAATAAGCCGTCTTCGATGTGTGGCGGGCCGCAAACATGCGCATGAATCGGCAATCGGTTTCCCAAATCGAAATCGCGTGAGACAAACGGTCGTGGTCGTTTTTCCGTCGAATTCCCGCCGATTAAAGGCGTTTGCGGGGGACAAATCCGAATTGGTACGGATCGTGCGAAGTTCTGTTCGCCAGGTCGTCACCCCGGCGACTCGCTAATACTCACAATCGGAGTTTCCCATGTTGAAGACAGCTCTTCGCCGGACCGCCAGGGTTCGCTACGGCCTCGCCGCGCTGATCCTCGGTCTGCCACTGCCAATCGTGTTGATTGCCTTCCTCGTCGGCGGTTGCCGCTGATTCCTCTAACCCTCGAACTGGGAGATCGTCATGCTTCGCTACGCCGTCGTCTTTCTCGTCGTCGCCTTGATCGCCGCGCTGTTGGGTTTCACGACCGTGGCCGGCACCGCAATCGAAGGGGCTCGCATCCTCTTCTTCGTGTTCCTGGTGCTCTTCGTGCTCAGCCTATTGCTGGGCCGACGGGTAACTGGCGACAGCACCGTCTAGCATGGGAGCGAAAACCGCACCCGCGACCCGGCGGACAATTCCACGCGAGATGGCCACGCCCGGCGGCACGCCGTCGGGCAGGCCAAGCTCGCCAAGTCCTCACAGTCACCAATCGCCGGCTCCGCCGCGTCGGCCACCACCTCTCACACTACTTTTCGCGTGGGCCTCGCTTCTGAATGCTCAACAGCCCGTCCCGTTGAGCGTGCGGCAAGCCGCGTTGTACCGTCGCCCCTTCGTTCAGCAGGAACGCCAGGCAGCGATTCAATTCGTGGCCGGCGACGGCGCGAAGTCGGCGCGTGTTGAAGAATTGCCCTTAACCCTTTGTCGGCGTCGGTTCCTCGTCGTCGTCGTCGGGGAAATCGTCTTCGGACCAGGGGATGTCGGGATCGTCGTCCGCGAGGTTGCCGGGTTCCTTGGGCGCGTTGGGGTCGTCGACCCACGGGTCGACGTTGGGGTCGTCGGGATCAACGGCTTTTCGGGCGGCGGGGTCATCACGGACGGAACTCGGCGGGTCCTGCACCTACCGTTTTACGCGCCGGAGGGTGCGCGGGGCAACTCGCAAAAGAGACAGGCGACATCCTCGCAGAGTCGAGCGATTCACGAAGCGAACGTCCCGGGAAAAATGTTCTGGGAAATTCCTTGACACGTCGTTCGCGTAGCTGTTAGCATTTCCTTTGCCCATCACTTTCCCCACGTCGCGAGGCGTGCCATGTCGCACGCGCCAGCGAATACCCGGAGTCTACAAACGATCGGCCCTGCCTCTCGTTCGATGCCGTTCGTGATCGGATTGGCGCTGATCGTTCCGGCTTGCCAGTCGCAATCCGAATCCCCCCCCCATCGGGGTTCAGACGGGCCGGTTGAACGTCGCGCTCTTCGCACCCACGACGCCACTCCACGACCTCGGTGCCGTCAATCGTGGCGAACGGTCCGAGTTCGTCTTCCAACTCCGTAACGATGTCGACTCGGCCATCGATCTCGGACCCGTCCAGACCAGTTACGAATGTATCGAAGTCCTCTTCGACGCGAAACGGATCGAAGCCGGGCAGACCCTATCGGACAAACTCGTGCTCGACTTCCGCAAAGATCCCACGTTCACGGGCGGGTTGCTGCTCACGGCCGAGGCGAACACGGTCGTGCCGCAGTTGTCTCATACACAGGGAACGGCCAATGCAAAAAATCGCTTGCCTGACACTCTTCCTGTCTCTCGCGTTCCCGGCAGTCGGCCGGTCGAGCGATAACGACGAGTTGCTCGAACAAGTCCGGCTCGCCCACCGGGCGGCGCGCCAGTCCATCAAACAATTCAGTTGCTCGTTTCGCGTCCAGCAATCGCTGCCGACGAAGATGACGCTCGCCTTCGGCAAATATGACCGGTCGGGCGATGTCGTCTCCATACGAATTGGCGAGGAAGGGGTGGCGATCCAAGAAATGTTGTTGCGCAATGGCTCGTGGAAAACAGTCGAGCGCGTCTGGAAAGACAAGAAAGTCGAGTATTCAACGGCCATCCAATCTGACACGCGATACTTTTCGTGGGGAGACATCTGGCAGCGCATGCAGATTGACCTCCTGGATTGGGAGGCCGGTCGATGCAGTTTCGACCGCGTACTTGATCGCATCGCCAAGAATGCGCGATTTAGCAAAGTCCGTATTGAGGGGCGCGATTGTATATTAATCGAAGTCGAGGAAGTAATAAAACGGGATAAGAAAATCAATCTCAAGATTTGGCACGACATCGGTTATAATTATCTGATTCGGAAGTGTGAAAACTACTACACGGAATCGCCAAAATCTCCGACCACTTTCAAAATCTCGGAGTTTCTGGAGCCAATTCCCGGCGTCTTCATACCTGTCAACTGTCGGTGCGATTCGTTTGACAATGGCAGGCTAAA
>JBGTJY010000291.1:0-1556 GCA_041744855.1 Candidatus Hydrogenedentales bacterium | reverse complement strand
AAACCAACGATTGCGGCGCGAACGGCTTCTGCACCCTCGGGCGTCCTATTGTGATGCAGAACGATGTCGGCGCCATGCGCGGCGAGGCCAATGGCCAACGCCTTGCCGATGCCGGCACTGCAGCCAGTTATCAGCGCGGTGCGGCCCGAAAGCGAAAAGTCGGCGCCACTCATCATTGATCTGCTTTAACCGCGACCTCGAGCGACGCAAGGTCTGCGGCGGCAAAGTGCTCGCGCATGGCCTTGTCAATCGAGCCGGCCTTCTTTGAAACGATGGCGACCAGCACAGCCTTATGGCGAGCAATCGTTGCCTTCCAATCGGCCTCTGTCCGGTTGGCACGGTTCGTGAAGAGGTTTGCCACTTCGCGGTGAATTGACCGCATACCCTCCATCTGCACCCGTACCATGCTGTTGCCGGTCGCGAGAGCAATGCCATGGTGAAAGAGCATATCGGCCTCGGTGAAGGCTCCCGGCACGCCCAGCGAAACATGCATTGCGGAAAGCGCGTCGTGCATCGTCCTGATGCCGACCGGGCTTTGACGCTGTGCGGCTAGGTGGGCGATGCCCGTTTCGATAACCCGTCGCATCTCGTTTGCTTCGCGCAGCCTCTCGAGACTAGAGCGCACGGCAAAGCTGTAAATGCGATCGAGCGATTCCCCGGTCAGCGCCTTCGCACGGGCAACCTTGCCCTGCTGAACGTGGACAAGGCCCACGCCAGACAATTGCCGCATCGCTTCACGGGCAATGGGTTTGCTGACGCGAAACTCTCGCGCGATCTCACCTTCTGATGGCAGCGCGTCGCCAGGGGCGATGCGCCCGTCGAAGAGCGCGGTCGCAATCGCTTCAGACACTGCGTCGGCGAGGCGCAGAGGCGCCGTCATTTTCAGTCGACTGGTCAATGTGTCGGAAGAAGCCTGCGTCAATTCGCCCTCCCCTGATCGATAAGCCGCCTAACATCACCTAGCCACCATAGCAACTAAGTTTTCCCGATACCTATCAACTAAGTTCTGTTGCACGCGCGGCGAAGGCGGGGCAAGGACAGGTTCGATAGCCCTCTGTCGATGCGAGGGGTATCGCGTTCTCATGGGTTTTCGGTGTAGCGACAGCGAGTTTGACGTTTCCGGCATCAATCCACATGCCAGCCATGTCCAACCTTGGTTCATGCTCAATTTCTGCCTTTTCGTGGAATCAGACGTAGCAAGAAGGTCGTTCCTGTATGTCGAGTCCTTGTGTATCTCGGGGGACTTCTAGTGCTGCCCGAGAGCACCACGGCGATTGTCGCGCGCAATGAGCGCTGGAGCGGTTCGGTTTCGACGGAGCCGTTCGAAGCGGGATGGGCCAAAGAAGCTATCTTCTTTGTTCGTGCACTCAAGCAGTCCATTGGCCCTGCAGCCGTCGGACACGTTGAACTGTCACCCGACGGCATGCATTGGACGGCCGAAGGCACAGAAATCACGCTCCCTGCCGACTTGGACGGGATCGTGATGGCCCGCGTTGCTCACTTCGGAAAACTGGCTGCGCATTTCTGCGCATTTTGAGCCGGAGGCCGAGTGCACC
>JBGTJY010000290.1:0-2721 GCA_041744855.1 Candidatus Hydrogenedentales bacterium | reverse complement strand
GCGGCGGCGACTTCGTCATCGTCGTCGTCCTCGACGATGACGGTGGTGGTGGAGGGTTGTTGCACATAAATCACCTGCGGATCGTATTGGGGAACATAGATGATTTGAGGATCGGCGGGGACGACTTTGACGATTTCTCTCTCCACAATTACGGTTTGTTTGTCGTTGCTTTCGAGGTTGCCGGCTTCTTGCGCGAGCTTGCGTACGTGCTGGATCGCGTCCATGACACGGCCTTGGTCGGCTGTGACTGCGGTGCCGAGTTGGCGGGTCCAGCCGAGTTGCGCGTCCATCTTGTGGATGATTTCGGGAAATCTGAGCAGTGCGCGAACGCTGGGAAGCCATGGGACATTGGGCGATTCTTCGACCACGTCCTTGTGTTCCGTGAGGTAGCGCGCGGCCTCGACGATGTCCAGGGGAACAGTCGAGGCGGGGATGATATGGGCGAGGAGTTCGTCGGGATAGAGCGCCACGGGGGCGACGAGCTTTTGGAGGTCCTCATCACTCAGGGCCGCGGCTGGGTCAGCGGGTAATTGGGTGGGGGCTTCGCCTTGGGCGTAAACGGTCGGCGCCAATAGCGCTGGCATCAACGCCAGGGACGCTGCAATGGCGAATCGAAGCGAGCGCGTTTTCATATTTTGATCTCCGGAATTCACTGTCTTGTAGGTGGGTTTAGAGGGGGATTCGCGAACGAGCAGCTTGCGAGCAGCAATGCCTTTTTCATAGCGATACCCTTGCGTTCAGCTTTGGCGCGGCTGTCACCATCAAAAGCGAAATCCAAGGCCGATGACTGGGCCGGACATCCGCATATCGACCTCGGCGCCTCGGTCGGCTTCGTATTCCATATCGAGGTATCGATAGCCGAAGCCGAGCTGCGTACGTTGGTTGAGCTGATAAATGAAAAGCGCCGCGGCGTTCCACGTCAGCTCCGAGCCGGAACCGATGCCGAAGCCGCCGACGTCGCCGCGAATCGTAAAGCGCCATTTTTCCGCGAGCCTAAAATTCGCGCGCGCGCCGAAAAAGGCATCCACCCAGTCTTTGTCGAAATCGCGATCGAACGGCCCGAGATCGATTTCGGTTTTGAACTTCCAATAGCGCGCGCCGGCGAGGAGGTCGAGCGAGCGGCGGTCGTTTCCGATCCGGCGCATCCCACCTAACTCGGCAATCGTCTGCCTGAGTTCCAAATCGACGTCGAGCTTCGGCGAGAGAAAGGTCCTGCGGAGCCGCACTTCGCTTTCGTGTTCGAGCCGGATGTGGGCGAGGTCTCCGAAGAGTCCCCAATTTCCGTTCCACGCTTCCGCGTGGGTGAACGCGGCGAACTTGAGCACGTCGAGGACGTCGCCGAAATCGGCCTCCGAGGTCTGTTCGGTGTCGTCGTTGATGACCTCAGTGCGGACGGTCGTCGTGAGCCAACCGTAGAGCGAGAGTTCGAAACGCCAGCCGGGTTGGGTCGACGCCGCGTCGGGAACCGGCGCGGCGTACTCCGTTTCTGAGTCTTGAGCCGGCGCGGCTTCCTCCTGCGCGTGGGAAAACTGGGAAACCAATGCGATGGCGCAGAGCGCGATAGCCGTTACGCGGTCCAGTCGGGGATCTCTCAGGAGTTCCCGCACACACCCACGATCGATCTTGCACGTCAAGCCCGCTTCTCCCCTTTTCGCTCCGCAGCGATCGAACTCGTGGTGCGCCGTCCCGCAGTCCAGCGAATCCGAAGGGCTACATCATAGCACTCCGCCGGAGGTGCGGGATAGCGGTGCTCGATGACTTAACGTCCGGCAGGGCGTTAAGAGCCTGCGCGCGCATCCGCGCTGTCACACCATTGCACAATTCGTTCTTCGATCTTTGCGCGTTGACTTGCGTCGAAATCGTTGCCATAGAGCCGGCGAAAGAGAAGCACCCGAATTTCGGCTTCGGATGCTTCGGGATGCGAACGTTCGATGGAGCCCCGCGCGATAATCTTTGCGCAGTCGAACATGGAGGCGGCCATTCGGATGCGCTCATCCGGCGACCGCTGTGCGTACATCTGGCGTAGCATTTCGTCGACGTGAGGAGGCGTGTCGTTCATCGGTTCGCCTGCGCGTAAATGGCCTGAAGGTTTAGTTCTTCAACCCAACGCATTACATACGAAGTATCCACTGAACCTTCCGAGAGCAGTGCCCTGATGTCACGCAGTTGAAGTTCGGATTTGCTCTCTTTGGCCCATTCGAGTTTCGAGATAATCAAATCCTCAATGCTCACAACTGGGACGGTGACGCCGTGCGCTACACCTAGCCTTCTGCGATCGAACTTTACTGCTCCATACGGGTTGTCCTTGCTAACGATCAGGTCCACTTTGACTAAGCTTTCGAGGTGAATAATGTTAAACATACCGCGACGACGAATTTCGTCCTCTGCAGTGATTTTGTCAACGTAGAAATCTTGGGCGAAAAGTTCGTAAAGCTTTTGAGCATCATCGACTTCCGCATCGATGACGATGTCGATATCTCTGGTCATTCGGGGGGTCACATACGCCGCCATGGCGAAGGACCCGGTAAGCATGTGAGGAATTTGCGCGTGGGTTAGGCGTTCCGAAACGATTCTCAGAACTTCGATCTCTTCATTCATCTCCGGAGATTTTGGCACTGTTCAGAATATTCTATGACACGACCGCGAGGATGTGCGTCCACTTCAGTTCGCAGGCGGCGTCGACGTCGCGCATCGGAATCCGACATGCGACAATCCCGTGTC
>JBGTJY010000289.1:0-2639 GCA_041744855.1 Candidatus Hydrogenedentales bacterium | reverse complement strand
GCGACGGGCACGCCCAGCGCGGCGACCATGTCCGACGTGGGCGGATAAAGCGGACTATCGCTGCCGCGGACTTCCCAACCGGCCTCGATCGCAAGCCGCGCGGCGGCTACCATCCCCGTGCCGCCAATCCCGCAGAAGTGTACGCGTCTACCCTCGGGCAACATAGTGGTCTCCGCCGTGCCGAAGTCAGACACTGGTGACGATAGCGCGAGAACGGCGAGCAATCGATGCGATTGTGTTCATCACGGACATTTTGAATCCCGGTGTTTCAGATATCAATCGCCTATTGTGAGCGAGGTCTCACCGTCGCCGAAAACAGCGAGCAATGTCCCATCTTCCGCGAATACCACGCTCCGGTCCTTTTCAAAATTTGTACTTCCGCAGGAAATGGCCAAGAACGCGTCTAACGTTACTACATGCACATCGGTGAACGTGAGTTCATCAAAAACGATGGTCTCTGCGAAGTCCACGCTCGCGCTATATTCGAATCTATGCGGTCCGCGAGGAATTTCCGGAGAAGGATTCATGCTCCCGTCGACGTTGTCCGGTCCCGCTAGTTGTGAGTAGTAGTCAATAAAATCAGCGGTAATGGCGTACGGCCAGCGCGTATGATCAATATGGGTATACCACCAAAGACACTCGGACTCGTCCGGTAGGCTGTCGAGGACGTCCTCGTCTGCGACCAGGATGACGTCCTGTCGGTCGGGGCAATGGGATTCGGCCGCAACGATGAGAGCCTCTTCAAAGTCATTGTCAAAATTCCGTTCAATGCTCAGAATATTGGGCGAGCCCGGGGGACACAAACAGCCAACTGGAGCGGTCGTGAGCGACAACACACACGCTGTGGCCTGGACGAGCGGACGTATTGCGCAAACTGACGGTCTCATGTCTCCGTCATCTCTGGATCATTTACTTTTAGTCTCAGTCTTAATGTACAGCGTTGCATCGCATCGGGAGATTCCCGCCTGCGCGGGAATGACGGTTTCGGCATCGGATACCAGCGATGACCAAGAAATTGTTCTGTACTCTATTTTAGAACAACCTATCGGAACGTCAACAACTCGGGATCGGTGAAATGCGCGACGTTGTTGAACGAATCGAGGCTGATGCGATTCGCCGAGAACGTGAACTCGGTCACGGAACCGTTGTGCACGCGCCAATTCAGTTCGCAGGCCTTGATCTCGGGTGCCTCGAGCGCGGTCTGCACGCTGATGCCGATGGGTCCGCCCGAAGAAAACACTGCGACGTTTCGTCCACTCCCTTCGCCTTGGAGAATGGTGCGCAGCGCCTCGCGAACGCGCCCGCTGAATTGCGGCCACGTCTCGAATCCGTTCGCGGTGTAGCCGCCCTTGACGTATTCCGCCATCACGGCTTCAAGCAGCCGATGGAAGGCGACGTACTTCTCGCGTCCGCCCGTTGCCGCGCGATAGGCATCGTCGAGCCCGATGTAGCGCGGCTCGCGCTGTTTCAACTCCGGCAACAGACACTTCATCACCGAATCCGCGTCATATTCGTCGAGTCCCGGTAATACGGAGTGTTTCGGCCAACGCTGCCCCGCGGCCGCGAACGTTTCGCCAACCACTTCCGCCGTCCGCGATTGCCGCTTCAGCCGCCCGCAATACACTTCATCGATGCGCACGCCATTCCGCAGCCAGTGCTCGCCAAGCACGCGCGCCTGACGTTCGCCGAGTTCGGAGAGCTTGTCGTAGTCGTCCGAAAAAAAACTGGCCTGACCATGGCGAACGTGAAACAGTCTACTCATTCAATTCCTCAACTAAAACCGTCGTTCCCCAGTCTCCGTCATTCCCTCACTCTACGTCATTCCCGCGCAGGCGGGAATCTCTCCGCGTACCCGCTGCACTCAGTCCAGTGGGGAGATTCCCGCCTGCGCGGGAATGACGCGCTATAGAATTTGTTCGGGATGTCGACGTATCGCCCTAGACGCCAATCGTCTCCATCCGCGTGTACCTCGGCGTCGCGGCATGCTTTGGCGATTCCTTGCTGAGCTCGATTTTCGCGACGGCTTCGGTGTGCACTTCGTCCGGACCATCCGCCAAGCGCAACGTGCGCGTACCCGCATACGCCTTCGCGAGGAACGTATCCTGGCACACGCCCATGCCGCCGTGGGCTTGAATGGCGCGGTCGATCACGCGCAGGCACATGTTCGGCGCGATGACCTTGATCATCGCGATTTCCGCGCGCGCGACTTTGTTCCCGACCGTGTCCATCATATGCGCCGCCTTGAGCACGAGCAGACGCGCCTGCTCAATTTCCATGCGCGACATCGCAATGTCGTGGCGAATCGTCCCCTTATCCGCGAGCGGCCCGCCAAATGCCACGCGGGTTTTCACGCGTTCGCGCATCAAATCGAGCGCGCGTTCCGCGACGCCGATCGCGCGCATGCAATGGTGGATGCGTCCTGGCCCGAGGCGGCCCTGGGCGATCTCGAATCCACGACCCTCGCCAAGCAGCAAATTGCCCACCGGCACGCGCACGTCTTCCCACAACGTTTCGGCATGCCCGTGCGGCGCATCGTCATAGCCGAACACATGCAGCATGCGCTTGATCGTAATTCCCTTCGCATCCATGGGCACGACCACCATCGACTGCTGCACATGTTTCGGCGCGGTCTGATCCGT
>JBGTJY010000288.1:0-6878 GCA_041744855.1 Candidatus Hydrogenedentales bacterium | reverse complement strand
GAGGCAAATGAAAGTCTCGCGGAATGACTCTTCGCGCGCCATTGACGCCGAAAGCTGCGACGACCCCGACAATCCCAGTACCAGGAAACCGCGCTCTCAAGGCAACCAACGAACTACGCGAGAAGCCCTCCCAAGAGTACTCTCACGTCGTGCAAGACGCACGACACAGCCACTCAAGTTGACCGAGTTTAGCACAGGCCCGGGGTGGAGTCAAGCACTTCCATGGCCCGATTCCGTCGATGCCGCGAAGTGCAGTGAGTCCGAGCGCTGTTCGGGATAAAGCGCAATCACCGTGCGCCGTATCGTACGCCACAAATTATTTCGCCCCAAGGTCTTAGAACTGTCCCCCAGACGCTGGAGGCAAAGAGTCCAGGATTGATTGGACCGGGGACACCCCACCCGGGAGCGCCCCGCCTGGCGGCAAATTGTTCGGTAGCGCAGCCCCCGCCTCTTCCGTGCCTTCCGCTCGCGTGTGGTAGTTCGGACGCGGCGGCAGGTCGGGAAGGTTGCCGACATACTCCCCGTTCCGATCGGCGCGATATCTACGCACGAGCGAAAACGTCCCGATAACGCTGAATTCGACGTCCGTCTGCGCGACTTTTTGCGCATCCTGAAGCGTGCTCGACCGGGGTGGTGTCGCGAGCATGTCGAAATTAAAACGAACCTGATAGGCGACCGGATAGAGAAATGATTCCGAACGATAGATATCTTCGATTTCGTATCCCGTGAAGTTTCGATAAAGTTTTATGTACGTGCCTTGACCCTCCGCGAAAAGGCTTCCCGAAGGTATCTGGTTAAAAGTGGCCTTATTGCGGTACGTAAGTTCCGCGGCCGCCATTCGCCCCAGCTCGCGCTCCGCCAATTCTTTGGCTTTTTTGAGGAGGTGGGCCGAGTACGCCTCCTCGATGACCCTTGGGTCCGTCAGGTTCGGCAAGTGGACAACGTCGGTCGATGCCGCGGAGACGTCGTCGCTGGTCTGATTCGTTTGGGTGGAATTGGGGGGTGTACACCCCATAAATAAAGCGAGTACGAGTGCCGATATCGAGCATGCGAATACTGGTTTAATTAGTCTCATTGCCGCAGCGACCTGTTAAGTTGTAATGGCCTCGAAGTATATCAAACACCAGGCGTGGCGAAGGAGGCCTACTTCGATCAAAAACGCGCGCCTACTCGTCCGCGTTGACGCCCACCGGCTGATTGAGGACGTAGAAGTTCAAGTTGCGGAACGTCCCCGTCGCAGGTTCAAAGACCTCCACGTCGACCCGGTTGCGCCCCGCCGCACGTAGGGCGACCTCGGCGACGAAGCGCCGTTGACCGTTGGCGGGCAACTCGCTCACGTCCTGTTGCGGGGCGAAGGTGGTATTCGCGGGCAAAATCATCACTCGGTCCAGATGAAACTCGGCGCGCCTCAGCCCCTCCGGGTTCGACGCAGCCACGCGCACCGTGGCGCCACGCGACTGAAGCGCAAAAGTCCCGGCGGGCACCCAGTGCCAACCGTCGCTCAACCCATCGTGCACCGGGACTACGACGCCTGCGGTCCGCGCTGTGCCGTCGTCCTCGATCACCGAAAAAGTCCCGTGCGCGCTGTCGACGTTGCGATCCGCATTCGCAACTTTGACCCGCGCCCACGCGCTATAGCGGCCCGGCGGAATATCGACCCTGGCGACGATCGCCTTCCCCTGCGGCGTGTATTCCGTCATCGACGCAACGATCGCCAGGCGATTGCGGATCGGGGCACCCGGCGACGGCGGATATTGAAAGTGATAGCGCCAAAGGCTCGAGTTGCGATCTTCGGGTTCGAAATCCGGCGCAGACACGACCTCGACCGACGAGAATATTTGCATGCTGTATTTGCCGGCGGTGGCCGATCGATTCTCGAGAACGAATTCGAATCGAGCGGTAGACGACGCCGTCGCGGGAAAAGACGCGAACAAACCGAAATTGGAAGCATCGGACTCGGCGACGCGATTCAGGTTCTCGTTCGGCGCGGATTCCTCCAAAAGTGCGTCGAACCGAAGCACGAGATTCGACTTCTCCCTTTCGGACGCCTTCAGCATGAGTTGCAACTCGCCGGGATTCTGGGCGATAACCCGTTTTTCCGCGCTGTAGTAAACCGGCACTTGATCGGCGCCGAAGTCGACAACGATGGACTTCTGAAGACCCAGCGTCGCCGGATGCACCGTGTCGTAACGAAAGACCTCGATACCGTCGAACGGACGGCGCAATTGCCGAATCGCATGTGCGTCCATCCACGCGCTCATCGCCTCCGTCCCTGCCTCAAGATCGAAAGGCCGCCACCAGGAATTGACCAACCAAAGCCGCGGGCTGTCGCCAAGCACGGTATACAGCGGCACCGGCCGCGTGCCGTAGTACTCGTAGGACCTGATGCTCGGATAACCCGTCATCGCATTGACGACGCCACGTTCATCCAGTTCGACAACGTGTTGTTTCCCGTCCAGGTAGTACTCGAACGGCAGACTCGTATAACGAATCCGATGCGCGACTACGTCGTTTCCTTGCATCTGTCCGCGAATGAAATGCGCCGCGCCGCGATTGTCGGGCTTGTAGAGCACGCCGATCGTGTGCTCGTGGATGGGATGCAGCCGCTGCAAATAGTAGTCGCGCAACGCGGGAATTGTGAGCACCGTGATCGCGCCCAGCGCCGCAATCCATCCGCGCGCAATCCATCCACGCTCGGGCAACCGCGCCGCGCCGAGTCCGATGAGGATATAAACCGGAATCGCCGAGAAAATCATCAGCCGGTGCGTGTAGTAGGGAAACTCCTTCGTCTGCCAATACAAGATGCTGACGAGAATCGGCCCCGCGCCGAGCGTCAACAGCAGCACGAGACGAAAGCGCTCTTTTCGGAACGCGACGACACCAAGCGCCGTAAGCGCTGCACAGACCAAGGTCATCGCCTGATACGCCCAGACGGTTGGGCTATAGCCGGCGAAAAAGTTCTTGAACGTGATGAGCGCGAGCTTTGCCGCGGGAAATGGGTACCACACTTCCCACGCGGTATCGAAAACGAGACTGACGTAGAGCGCCATGCGCAAAGCCGGGGCCGCAAGCAGGATGACGGCGAGATTGCAGGCTATCCATTGCGGCGTGCGCCGCCAATACCACGGCATCGCGAAGACGAACAGAATGTTGAACACAACCACGTTCCAAATCATGAAGAAATGGTTGTAGATGGCCGCGGCAAGCGTCAGCGCAAGCGCTATCCAGTGGATCGGCCGATTCCGCTCGAGCGCGCGGATGAGAAGCCATACCGCCACGAGATTGAGCAGCACATGCGTGGGATACGCGCGCAAGTCCTGGCCGTAATAAATCTGAAACGGCGAAATCGCAAAGAGAAATGCCGCGATGAGCGACGGCCCGTCGCGCCGCGTGATCGTCCGCGCGACAACGAACACGAGGACAATCGACGCGACCCCGATGAAAAACGGGAACAATCGCAAGAGGTAATCGCATAGCACGCTCCCCTCGTCGACCCCAGGGATGGCGAGCACAACTCGATACCAAACGGACATCAGCACGACGTGGAGCGGCGCGTCGTTGCAATATTCGGGGTCCAGGAATCTGGCCGGCTCGGCGAGGTATTTCACCAAATAGATGTTCGCCGCCTCGTCGAACCAGATACTCTCGTGGCCGAGGTGATAGAGCCGGAGCGCCGCGCCGAGCACGACGATCGCCAAAAGCGGGAGCCGCCACGCCGATGCGGAATGCTCGCGGGGCCGCAATGATGTCGGCGCGGCAGAAATGGGGGCGGCGGCGTCTGGGGCGGCGGCGTGTAAATCGGGATTGGTGATCAAGGCGACGCGACGCTAACACACCCTTGTCGCGCCTGCAAGCGAACCATTGCCGCGCCTGCAAGCAAACCATCGCCCCGAATTCGGTCTGCCGCGCCCATCTACGAATCCTTGCGTTTGGGCGAGGTGTCGCGTAGGCTAACGAGAGGGAAAAGTTCGCGCGGCCGGGGCAGTTCTTGGAAACATTCTCGTCCCAGAAGATGTGGGGGCTTGTTTGCTCATGAAACCGATCACTCAAACTAGACGATGCTTGTTGTGCGTTTGCATGCTAGGTTGTGCGTTTTCCGCCAACGCGGACCTCACCATCGCGGTGGAAATCTCCGGCACGGTTGACGAACTCGTCCAGATTCTCGAAGTCCTCAAAGGTCTCGGAATCGGCGCCACCGAGATCAGCGCGTCGGAACCCGGACTGCCAATCAGCCTCCACAGTTTGCTGAATCGCCCCGCGGAAGAGGCGGCCGCGCCAGAGCCGGCCCCGCCCCCCAAGCCGCCCCTGGCATTCCTCGCGGCCCAGACCGCGCCCGACAAAGTACAGCCAGGCAACGAGACCCTAGTGACGCTCGAAGTGAGTGATCCGGATCGCCGGGTCGACACGATCGTCGCGACGCTCTCCGGCGCGAGCGACGCGGACTACGACCTCTTCGATAACGGCAAACGGGGCGACGCCGTGGCCCATGACGGCATCTGGACGCTCGCGCTTCCCGTGCCGCCCTCCGCGGGCGTGGGCACGTACGTCCTCTCGTTCAAGGCCTACGACAAGCTCGGCGATCAAGTCTTCCTGGACGGCGAAGGCGAAAACCGCCGGCCGCTGACGCTCCGCACGACCTTCGAAGTGACTCGTTAGTTCGAGTTCAAGACCGACGCAAGAGTGCCGTAGCCTCGTCCCAAACTTTCTCGAACAACTGCGGCCCTTCGTCCATCTCTACAGTGCGATTGAAGAGCGCTTCCGCGAACGATGCGAATTCTTTCGATGGCTCGTGCCGAAGATACTTCACATCGAGATCGCCCAGGCGGACGCGATCGAGGCCGTCCGCATCTTTGAGGAGCGACGTCAACTCCCAGTGCGGATGCGCGCGATCAAGTTCCTTCGGTTTGCAGTGATGTATGACCGCCGTCGCGATTTGTTCCATATCCGCGCCCGCAATGCCCACGCGCGCGAAAAGCGTTTGGACCGATTCCAGTTTCGGGTACCGCTCAATCGCGTGCTCGCCGTGTTCGTAACAGACGCCATCATGCCAACGCGCGATGTCGTGCAGATACACCGACGCCCAAAGCCGCTTCCGTTGATGTTGCATGCCGAGCCGCGAGGCAATGATCGTCGCGTGAATCATCACACGCGAGACGTGCGCCTGCCCGTGCAGCGTGCTCTTGTGCAGGAACAATCCAGACGGCGGGGCCATCTCGGAGAGCGGCAGATCAACCAATGCTTCAAGACGCACATCGCCTTGCGTGAACGGCTGGTCAAGGCCCGTGCGTGTCATACCCACGAACCGCCTTGGCACGGGATCGACTTGGATTCGAGAAACGCCCGGAACTCATCGACGGCGCTGAAAACGCCTTTGTATTTCTTTTCGATCAGAGCGAGAAGCGCGCGATCGGATTCGCGTTCCTCTGGGGCGATTCGTAGCGCGTCGAAGTACGCATCAGCCTGCGGATTCTCGGCGCCACTGAATAGGTCATCCATCAACGCGCGCACGAGCGCGGCTTTGTGCTCAGTCGCAACGACTACCCAAAACTCGTAGTCGCTGTTTCCCCAGAATTTGTTCGGCGCCTCGCCGATATCCCCGGCGGAGAGCATGAGTTGGCCCTCGCGGTCGATCTCCGCGAACACCGTGCGCGAGGTCGGCCCGCTGTCCCGATAAATCTCGACGCTGAGTGAACCGTTGACGTTTGCCATATCGCATTATAGTGCGGATTGGCTATCAGAGGGCGGCTCCTTGTACCGCTGCTTTTTAAGCGGCGCGGGGTAACCGTCGGCACCGTCAGCGAATCGCGCCGCTTAAAAAGCAGCGGTACAAGTGAGAGCGCGTCCCTCCCCGGGGCTCAGGTCTCCTCGTTGGCCAGTGAGATGACGAACTCGACCCGCCGATTGCGCGAACGGCCTTCCGGCGAATCGTTCTCCGCGATGGGCCGGTACTCGCCGTAGCCGCTTGCTGAGAGCAACTGCGGCTCGAGACCATACTCGGTCTGCAGATACAGCAGCGTATTCGCGGCGCGCGCCGCCGATAGTTGCCAGTTGCTCTTGAACTGCGCCGTGCGAATCGGAATGTTGTCCGTGTGTCCCTCAACGCGCAACGGCTTCCCGGCCTTCCTCAACACGCTGGCGAATTGCGCAATCAGCGGTTGCGCCCGGGGGACTAGCTCCGCGCTTCCTGGCTGAAAGAGGAGTATCGCGGAGAGCCGGACGACGACGCTGCGATCGTCATCGCCTATAAAGATGAACACGTCCTCTTGAAGGCCTTCCTGACGCACAATCTCTTCAAGCGCCCGCTTCAACTCCTGAGCGCGCGCCCGGCGCGCGCCTACGTCCTCTTTCGCGATGCTGGGCTTCACCAATTGGCTGGGCGGATTCGAATACGGACTTCTCGTCGGCGACATGAGCGGCGACTGGAACGCCATCTTCAACGAGCGGGAAAGATGCTGGTATTTTTTCGTATCGACCTGCGACATCGCCCACAAGACCATGAAGAACGCCATCAACAGCGTGATGAGGTCGGCGTACGTGAGCAGCCACCGCTCCTCGTTCTCGTGTTCCGCCTCGTGCCGCTTGATTTCCATGGGACCGCGCCGCCCTTGCTACTTTTCGGTCGCCGTCTTGAGCGTCGTCATCAGATGTTCGCGCGTTTCTAGCTCGATGAGCGACATCAGTTTCTCCTGGACCATGCGCGGACTTTCGCCGCTCTGCACGCTCATCAGACCTTCGACGATCATCATTCCAATCTCGACCTCCTGGTGTGCGAGGTACTGAAGCTTTTTCCCGAGCGGCAGAAAGATCAAATTCGCCGAAGCAATACCGTACAGCGTCGCCATGAACGCGCCGGCGATCGAGTGGCCGAGTTGCTCGGG
>JBGTJY010000287.1:0-2811 GCA_041744855.1 Candidatus Hydrogenedentales bacterium | reverse complement strand
GGACGGCTCGATACCGTCGTCGTGCCGGGGGCGACGATCGGCTTCACCTATGACCCGGGTACCGGTCAGTTGACGTCGGTTTCGCGGACGGGCGGGCCGACAGTAACGATTGAATACGATGGATTTTTGCCCGTTTCCCAATCCTGGTCCGGCGCCATCTCAGGAAGTTATGAACGGATTTTCGACGACGATCTCAACGTTATCTCCGAAACCGTGAACGGCATTGACCCGATCGCGATCGCGTACGATGCGGACGGCATTCCCATGCAAGTCGGCGCGTTCCAAATCGTGGTCGAGCCGCAGGTCGGAACTGACGCACTCTCCGGCGTGATTCTGCCGGAAGTGGAAAACGTCAACATGGACATCCGAGAGGGCACCACGTATTCGCCTTTCGGACAAATCGCTCAGTATGCCGTGATCGTCGACTCTTTCCTCCGCTACATTGAAGGCCTCGAATACGATAACGCCGGTCGGGTCGTCTTCCGAATGGACTCGACCAACGGCATGGCGTTCACCGATACCGAATACACCTACGATGCTGCCGGCCGCATCGAAACCGAAACCATCGGCGGCGTGCTCGAAGCAACCTACGGCTACGATGCCAACGGCAATCGAACCAGCGTGGACCGCGGCGGCGTTGTGACGCTCGCAACGTATGACGCGCAGGATCGCTTGACGCAATTCGGCGACACGGAATACACCTACACCGCGAACGGCGAACTCGCGACGAAAGACGACGGCGTATCGACTACGACCTACACGTACGACGCGCTCGGCAACCTGACCGACGTCGTGTTGCCCGATGGCACCGAAATCGAATACATCATCGACGGCCTGAATCGGCGCGTCGGTAAACGCGTGGACGGCGTGCTCGTGCAGGGTTTCCTGTACCGCGACGCGCGGAATCCAATCGCCGAATTGAATGGCGCGGGCGCAGTCGTCACGCGGTTCATTTATGGCACGTCGAACCATGTGCCCATGGCGATGGTCCGCGGGGGATCGACGTATCGAATCTTTTCGAACCACCTCGGCAGTCCGCAGGTCGTCGTGGATGTCAGCGACAATAGCATCGCGCAGGAAATCCACTACGACGTGTTCGGGAACATCACGATGGACTCGAGTCCCGGCTTCCAGCCGTTCGGCTTCGCCGGCGGCCTGTACGACGTGGACACGGGCCTCGTGCGAATGGGCGCGATGGACTACGACCCGGAGGTCGGCCGTTGGACGACCAAACATCCCGTGCGGTTCGCGGGCGGCGACACGAATTTGTACGCGTACGCCTTCAACGACCCGGTCAACTATGTCGACCCATTGGGCATCGGCGGCTGGTCGTCGACCATCGGTACAACGCCCCACTCCGCGTTGCCGTTCGAGCCGTTCTACGGTGCGATACTGCCTGCCGGTTTGCGGCCCGCGATGGGCGTCGCGAGCACCGCAACCGTGCTCGGCGACCTACGCCAAATCTTCGCGAACAAGCTCAATTGGTCGCCGTTGCGGCGCTTCGACGAAAAGCGCGCGCGGATCGAGTCGTTCCTTCCCATCGGCGACCCGCGTGGAAATCCGATTTTCAGGGAACGCTTCGGCGCGAATCTATGGACCCCGTTGACGGAGGCGCCGATCGTCAGCTACGGCATCGCGCAGACCGATCCCGGCAACGTGATGCGCGGAACGCGAACGCCACTCGGCCGCGTACAAGCGGGTACGCCGGGCGTCGCACTCATTACCACTCCGGACGTCGGCCCAAGCGGACGCGATCGTTTCCCGGAATAGGAGCGCAAATGCAGTTGTACGTCGATCGCTTGTGTCGGCCGGCGGATTAGATTGCTATCGCGACAGGACCGCCTTGCCCGCCGCGATCGCTTGCCGCACCATTTCCGGTCCGAGTGTTTCACCGTAGAACGACACGCCCGGTTCGTAGCCGCCCTGCGTGAATTCTTCGGGCGGCATGATGTAGCTGATCCACTCGTTGCCCAGGCCGACGATGATCGGGTGCGGCGCGCCGGCCTGTTTTAACGCGCCTTTAATTTCGAGTCCGAGTTTCGAGAATAGTTCGCCTGGAATCGACACGGCGAGCAGATCGCCGAGACGCAGCACGCCGAGGTATGACGATTCGGGCACCATCGCTTCGATCACCGCGCCGGCGATGTTCTCGTCGAGACCATCCTCCGGCCCCGCTGATTCGAGGAGCGCGGGCGGGAACTTGCGGTCCGGCAGATCGAGCATCGTCATCGAGGAGTCGAATGGGACATCCGCCGAAGTCTCGATCGTTTGCGCGAGTTTGAGGACGTGTACGGCGACTTTGCGGCCGTGGTCCTCCGCGCGCGCGTACGGGCTGGGCCCCTGCGCGCCGGCAGGTGCGATGTCGCCTTCGGCGCCGTTCGAGAAGAGGCACGTAACGCCGAGAAACGTCTCGACTTCGCGTTGCAGATAGCCCGGCCAGTCCGCGGAAATGTGCATCACTTTTTCGTTCATGAACGTTGGGTGCGCCGTGAAATTGACGAAGACGGCCATCGGCGTGCCATCGGCGCGATCGATGCGCGTTACGGTCAGCCCGTTGTCGGTCGTCGGATCGTCGCGGCGATTGCGATTGAGTCCGACGACTTCGGTCGATGCCGTGCCGACGCGGATCGGCGTGAAGGACTTGTTCGCTTCGATGATCGCCGCGGCGATTTGGTCCGCGGTGAAATCGAGGAGTTTCTGATCGAAGATGCCGATGTTCGGAATACCAAAGACATTACCCGAATGCAGCGCGTTCATTTCGACGGAACCGTGCGTGTGGCTCGCGGCCATCATGAGATTGTCGGTGCCGAG
>JBGTJY010000286.1:0-3116 GCA_041744855.1 Candidatus Hydrogenedentales bacterium | reverse complement strand
CTCGGCGCGGCGAACGCGGACCCGGCGACGATCAGACTCCACGCGGCGATTCCGCTCCAGCCCAAAATCCTAGCCCTCGATAGCATCGCAAGTCCTCCTCCGGACATTCGCACTGCCTTATTGTGGTGTAGGCTTCCAGCCTGCATGATCGTGCTAAGAACTTCAGTGGGAATGTACATTATGTCACTTCGGGAATACCCGACTGCCACGCAGCCTTTTCGCGCACCCAACATCGTGCCCGATAACGCGTTGCCTCAACGGGTCTTGACAGCCTAAGAATACCGGAAACGTTTGCGGAGGTCTACCCCCCTCGTGAACCCTGCGGGTAGCAAAGGGTTCCGGCCTTTTCCTTAGTTTCTAGCCAATTTCGGCTTTCAATGCTACTTGGCCTGCTACTCTTCGGGAAATCCAAGCTGGTTCGTAACGTACTCGACTTGATACAACTGCAAGTAGCCGAATAGTTCGTTCACGAAGTTCAGCATTTTCCGGATGCCGTATTCGTAGTCCCCGTCACGGATTTGCATCGTAATCGACATCGTGTCATTCCTTATTGGCGACACGATCGATGCCCGATTGGAATCGATTCGCCGGTGTTCCCGCAATTCCGGGTCCATCCGCGCGAGCACGAACGCGCGAATCTCTTTGGCGTTCGCGGAGCGGGCAGGCAGGCCGGGCAACAAGTCCTTCAGTTGAATCGTGCCGCGAGCCGGATCGACCACCACGACAAACGGTCGGTCCGAAAGCCAGACGAAGGAAAACGAGGCGCGCCCGTTTTTCGTAGGTAATTCGCGAAACGAACGGAACACGCCCTGGTCGGCATACGCCTTAAGATGTGCGCGAACGAACGCGATCGCGTCGCTGCTCGGAGATTTCGTTTTCACTCGGCTACTTCCCGCGCGGCTTGGTCCGACGTAGGGGCGGTTCGAGAACCGCCCCGGGCTTCTCGCATGGACCCTCGGGCGGTTCCCGAACCGCCCCTACGATCCATCGTCCATCGTATTCACGTCCATCGAAAAATAAACCGGCGCGGCGATTTGCCGCGCCGGTGCGATTCTACATCGTATCCAACCCGCTACACCGTTCCCGATCCGCGAACGATCAGTGGTTATACGCCATGCACCCCGGCTCGAGTTTTCCGAGCATCCCGGGACGTCCGCTGCTGAATTCCTTTTTGCCCTGACAGTTGATGACGGCCGGCCGACTCTCGTTCATGGCCACTTGATAGGCGCGTTTCAGTGCCGGCGTGAATTCGTCGGGCGTGGTGGCGTATTCCCCATGACCGCCCAACGCCTCGGCCATCTTGTCGTAGCGCACGTTTTCCTGGAACAGGTGGACATGGCCCACGTGCGGGTCGCGCGAACCGCCGGGCCACGTGCCCCACGCGTTGTTGTTCCACACGATGATGACCGCCGGAATGCGGTACTTCGACAAGGTCTCGATCTCCATCCCGGAGTATCCAAATCCAGCATCGCCCGTGACGCACACGATCGGCGAGCCTTTGTAGGCTGCTTGCGCGCCGATGCCATCCTTCACCGCGACCCCCACGCCCATCGCGTAACCTACGTCGGGCCCGATCGAGCCGTATTGATACGCGCCGTTGCAGATTTGCCCGGGACGGTACGCGCGAACGAAGCGCCGCACGTAACGCGCGATGCCAAAGCCGCCTGCGACGATCGCCGTCTGATCGCGCGGGATGTCGCCCTTGTGCAAGAAATCGGCCAGTTCCTTCGCGATGACGGCTTGGTGCACGCCGTCCGTGAAGCCCTTGCCGGCCGCGTAGTACTCTTCATTTTCCGCTTCGAATTTCGCGCGCGCGTCGGCGAGTTCCTGCACCCATTCCGGACGTTGCCGCGCGGGCAGTTCCTCGGCGAGCGCTTCGAGCGCGGCGCGTTCGCAACTGACGATACCGAGATCGATCGGCAGGTTCCGCCCGATGTCGCCGGCTTCGGGGTGAATGCGGATCCACTTCGCTTCGGGCGGGAATTTGAACTCTCCCACACTCGGCATGCAGTACTGGCCGACGAGAATCACCAGGTCGGCGCTTAAGATGGAATCCGGCGCCGTGCTCGCGGAGAGCGCGTGGCCGTCCGAAAACTGCCCGCGCATGGGCGCCGATTCCACCACGGCGATCTGGTTTTTCTCGGCGACCTTGAGCAACGCGTCCCAGGCCTTGGAATAGAACACGCCCGTGCTCGCGACGATCATCGGGCGCGCCGCCGCTTGAATCATCTCTGCGGCCTTGCGAATGTCCGCGGGGTCTGGATGCGGGCGCGATTCCGTGCGGTACTTCGTCTTGTCGTGGTAGAGGTCTAGCTCACCGGCCTCCGCGAAATCCGGGGTCGACGCTTCGGTCACGAAATCGAGGTGGACGGGTCCGGGGACGCCCGTGCGCAGCGCGCGGAAGGCATAGCCTGCGTATTCGTGGATGCGCTCGCCGGTGACGACGCGCTTGCCGTACTTGCGGATGCCTTCCGTCATGGGCTGTTGATAGCAGCGCTGAAGTGAGCGTTCGGTGTCGTCATAGCGTTGATCCATGTTGCTCGCGACAACCATCAGCGGCGTGCGGGAGGCGCTGGCGGCCGCGATCGCGCAGATCATGTTAGTGAAGCCCGGGCCTTCCGTGCCCGACGCGACCGCGAGTTCACCCGTGACGCGGATGAATGCGTCTGCGGCGGAACACATCGAGCCTTCGTTGCGTCCGCCGTAAGCCGGAATGCCCTGGTTGGCCATGGAAGTAATGATCTGGTAATTGCCCGGACAGCAAAACAGCGCTTTCACGCCTTCGTCCTTGCATGCCTTGGCGAATATGTCCGCGCCAGTCATGCCGCGCGTGACGCCGTCGGTCTGTTTGCGCCGATCTACTTCGCCGCCGAAATCGTACTTGGGCAGAGGAGTGGACGCCGGCAAGTCGAACTCCTGCGGCCGGCGAATTCCGAGCGGATTCTCGACGGAGGCCTGCGCGGCCTGACCCGTCATCGCAGCCGCCGCGGCGCCTCCCGAGAATGCCGCTGTGCGAATAAAATTGCGCCGCGACACGCTCGACGCCTGCTCGTCATGCTGATTCTGAGCTGCTTCGGCTTTCGTTTTTCTCGCCATCGATCTTCTCCCAACTCGCG
>JBGTJY010000285.1:0-5769 GCA_041744855.1 Candidatus Hydrogenedentales bacterium | reverse complement strand
CACGTTCACCGCAGCGCCCGTTGTACGTTCGCGTTATTTCAGATCAATCGTCGCTGTCCGCGTAGCCTTGGTGTGCCGTCGCGTCTTCTTCGACGTTCGTGAACGAAATCCAGCCGAAGAGCATTTCTTCGTGCGTGGCTTCACCCCACGTGATCGTGCGGTTCGGGTCCGGATTCGCTGCGTTCTCGGCGGAATTGTCCCACCAGCCGGTTAGCTTAACCTTGGTGCCGGCGGGGACGAACTTCGGCTCGTGGAAGCGGTAGTTGGTCTGCCAGTTGAAGTCGTAGGCCGGTACGTGCAGAAGAGTCTCCTGCTTGCCATCCGGGTAGAACAATTCGTACAGGACGCGCTTGCCGCGGTAGTGCATGTGCGGCATCATCGAGTTGATGAGCGCATCCTTCGCGAAGGTGTGCTCAGCGCCCGCGGCGTAGTTGTTGTCACCAGGCGGAATCGCGAAATCGAATGGACCGAGCGGGAGCGTGGTGAGCACGTGCTTGGGCACGTAGTCTTCGGGGTAGAACTTCACGCCGAGGCTCGACTGATCCCACATGCCCGTGCCGGGGCCCGGTTCTTTGTGGTAGTGCATGTTCCAGACGATCTCTTCGCCTTGGCGCACTTTCGCGCTGTAGCCATCGCGGTAGACGTTGGCGCTGTTGCCGGGCGCGATACCGCCGAAGGGCGTCGTGATGATGTGGTGCACGGCTTCGCTGTCCGGCCGGAACTCGACGGCCTTGATCCAGCGATCCTCTGGGAGCTGCTCAGCCGAAAGCTTCATGGGGAAATACTTGGTGTCGTCGAGCAAATCATCGGGCACCCAGTAGGGTTCCGGCATCGAGATGATGAGATCGGGCTCGCCGATGGTCCAACCGTCTTGCATCGGGAATTCCAGCGGGGCCGGGGCGTCGCTCGGATTGCCGCGCGTCGCGCCTTGTTCGACCCACGCCACGAGGGTGGCAATATCTTCTTTGGACATCGTTCGCTCGTCCATGAAGACACCATGATGCTGCTCGTCAGCGTCCCACGGGGGCATGTCTTTATTGGTAACGGCCTTTGCGATTGCCTTCGCCCACGGCCGGGTTTCGGCGTAAGTGGTGAAAGCCATCGGCGCGACCATGCCGCCGAGGTTCGCGCCGGTTGGGCGGTGGCAGATTTGGCAATTCTCCTGGAGGATGGGGAGCACGTCCTTAGTAAACGTGACTTGCCCTTCCGCGTATGCGGCGCCACCCATGCCAGCCAGAACCGCAGCCGCGCAGGTTGTCGCCCACTTTTTCACTGCCTTCGTCATGCTATAAACCCTCCACGTAGAGCACGCTGATGCACGCTGCCGGATTGTCGCAGAAACGCCAATCGCTTGCAACTGTCCCCTCTGACTCAGTTTATGTAACCCGTTTTGGGAATAAGGGTTCCGGGAAAGTGAGAAAAAAGGGAGTGCATGCAAGTACTTGGCATGGCGCAAGTTAGGAGAGGCCGCCGCGATTGGGCCATTATTCGGCGGGCTTGGACTTTCTCCGGTCAGGGTTTAGATGCTACCGTAGGTGGCTTGGAGGGAGTCTAGGGTTTAGGCTGGAGACCCGGGACGCGGAGGACAGCGTCCCTCCCGGTGCGGACATTAGGAGACAAGGTAATGAGCGAGGACTTGGTTTCGCGGGTTGAGGACAAGGTGCTGTATCTGACGATGAATCGCCCGAGCAAGCTGAACGCGCTGGGCGCGGATATGTTGCGGGAATTCGATGCGCTGCTGACGGACGCTGGGCGGAATCCGGCGATTGGCGCCGTGGTGTTGACGGGCGAGGGCCGGGCCTTTTGCGCGGGGGGCGACGTGTCGGCGATGGCGGATGGCAAGGAGCTGCCGAACACGCTCGAGGCGGCGATGGATTCGTTGCGCGCCGGGCAGGAGATGTGTTGGAAGCTGCACAGCATGCCGAAGGCGACCATCGCCGCGGTGAACGGTTTCGCGATGGGCGCGGGGTTGGGGATTGCCCTGTCGTGCGATTTGCGGATCGCGTCGGACCAGGCGAAATTCGGGACGGCGTATGCGAAGGTTGGTTACGGCGGCGACTACGGGACGACGTGGCAATTGACGCAACTCGTCGGCGAGGCGAAGGCGAAGGAATTGATGTGGCTCGCGGACATTATCGACGCGCAGGAGGCGCACCGGATCAATTTGGTGAACCGGGTGGTGCCGCATGATGAGCTGATGAATGCGGTGAAAGAGATCGCCGGCCGAATCGCGAATGGGCCGCTCGTGAGCATTCGGTACATGAAAGAGAACATCAACCTCGCGGTTCGGCAGGATTTCCGGACGATTCTCGATCGCGAGGCGTTCACGCATACGCGCTGCGGTCAGACCGAAGACCACAAGGAGGGGGCGCGGGCATTCGTGGAGAAGCGGGCGCCGCAGTTCGCGGGGAAGTAAGAACTAACCGCAGAGGGAGCAGAGGACGCTGAGGGCTGATGGGGAAACAAAGCCCAAGCCATCATGTGGGTCCGCTTAGGCAGCCATCACGTCGTCCCGCAGGCAACCACCATGTCGTCCCCGCAGGCGGTAAGCGGGGACCTCGCTGGGGAATCAAACCCGGAGCCATCACGTCGTCCCCGCAGGCGGTAAGCGGGGACCTCGCTCGGGAAACAAACCCCAAGCCATCACGTCCTCCCCGCAGGCGCCCAGCTCGCCGGGACGTAGGCGGGGACCTCGCTGGGGAAACAAACCCCCTCGGGTATGTTGTCCTGCTTTCAGGCCGATCACGTCCCACGTAAACCCATACACCCCAACCCCGACCCCTTGTTTCCCAAAAAAGGTAAAGCCCTCGCCACGCCCACCATTCTTCCCATTCTTCCCATTCTTCCCATTCTTCCCATTCTTCCCATTCTTCCCATTCTTCCCATTCTTCCCATGCATCCCATTCCTCCCATCCCACGCCCCGCGCAACACCCCCTGCGATCTATATAAAGGATATACCCCCGGCTCAGCCACAATCACCGTTCCTCAAGCCGTGTCGTCTATTTCAGTAAACTGCGGCTGACGCGCCGAGAAAACCGGCGTGCGAGGGACGGGGCCATGCACCAACGCGACGCGGTACTGCTCGATCGGTGGACGCAATCCGGCGATGCGGAAGCATTCCGAGAGATCGTCGTGCGCTACGCGGGATTGGTCTATACCACCGCACACCGCGTGCTGCGCGATCCGGCCGCCGCAGAAGACATCGCGCAGGACGCGTTCCTCACCCTGGCAAAAGGGAGCCGCGTCGAGCGCGCCCTCGGTCCGTGGCTACACCGCGTGGCCACGAACAAATCGCTCGACGCGCTCAAGTCCGACATCCGCAGAAGAAAGCGCGAGACCGACTGGACCACGACACGCGGCGCCGCAACGACTCCGGAATGGGACGATGTCCGCGAGTTCCTCGACGAAGCGATCAACGATCTCCCCGACGCGCAACGCACTGTCGTCATCGGCCATTTCCTTTACGGCAAGTCGCACGAAGAACTCGCGGCTGGCTTAGGCATCACGCGTTCCGCGGTCACGCGGCGTATCGCGAAGGGCGTCGAGCGCATCCGCGCAACGCTTGAGCGGCGGGGTGTGCCCATCGCATCGGCGGCGCTAACAACGTTGCTGAGCGCGAATGCGATTGAAGCGGCGCCAACGACCCTGCTCGCAAAACTTTCGGAAATCGCGCTCGTTGGACCCGCGGCGTTGTCCGCGCATCCGCATGTTGGCCGTGCTTCGGGAGGAATCGCCATGAATAAGGGACTTGCGTTACTGGGTTTGGTTGCCATCGTCGCGGCTGGTTTTTGGTTTCTGACGAGAACAGACACTCCGGATGCAACCAATCCAGAGACCTTGAGCGACGCGCAAGCCTTGCCAGATAGCGCGGCGCCACTGCGTGACGCGTCCACCGAATCGGTGGAGGACACGCTAGCGGACGACGTCCAAGCTGAAGCCACAATCGAGGCTTCGGGAGATGGAGAGAGAGTTGAAGACCCGCCGGAGGTCTCTAGGGTAATCAACCTTGTGACTCGCGAAGGGATCGCTGGGGTGACTATTTATGGGCACGTCTTGCCAGAGGGTGCTGAACTTCAGGATCTCTCCAGCGGATCTGGTGTCCCGCTGCTCGCGATGATATTTCCAGAAAACCCGAATCTAAAGATAGGGGATGCATTGCCCGGCGGGTTACAGGTTAGCGCCATGACCCGCATAAACGTCCGTCCGTCTGATGAGGATGTCAGGGGTGTCCCGACGCGATCACAACGTCCGTTGGCGTTGCTATCCGTGGATCCAAACGCGTCCATGCCGGCGTTGCCGACGATCGGAACGACAGGGCCCGAGGGCGAAATCATTTTGAATGAGATTGAACCCGGCCGTTACGGCATTGTGGCGGGTCCGCTGGGCTATTACATGGGATCGACGCCGCTTGAAGTAACTATCAAGGAAAACAGACCGGAACCCGCGATTGAGATTTCGATGATGAAAGGTGCGGTCATCGAAGGAATCGCGAAGATCAATGGAAAGCCCCTGATCAATCGGCAATTCGATTTGCAGAAGTACGGGTCAGCGTCGGCGGGCCAGTCCGGTTGGAGCGCGCAGACTGGCGCGAATGGACACTACAAAGTTGAGGGCATCTCTGTTTATGCACCCGAGGTCGACGCGATCTTCTTCGGAGAACTGACCATTGAAGACGGCTCGCAACGCGAATCGCTCTACGTCAAAGCAACGTTGGAGAGCGGCAGGACCACGACGATTGACGTAAGCTTTGCGCTTGGTGCCGCGTCGATTGAGGGCCGAGTCTATCGGGCCGCGGACAATTCACCAATGCCGTGCGCAGTCAATCTGCTGTGGCAATACGCGGACAACGATTCCACCAATCGCGACCGGGTTGAAATCCGAACGAACGAGGAAGGGTACTTCCTCGCGGAAAACTTGTTGCCTGGTCCGGTGCTGGTGGAAGTGTTTCCCGGCTTTGAAGGCAGTTTAAAGCATAGGAAACTGGTCGAACTCGTCGATGGTACTCGTGTCCAGGCCGACTTTCCGCATCTGGAAACCTTCATCACGGTCCGGGCGCGCAATGTTCCGGAAGGAAGAACCCAGGCTGTCCTCGCTATTCCTGGTGAGTTCGAAATTCCGTCGCCGATGACGTCCTGGGAGCAGTTCATGCAAATCGAAGACGCGATGAGTTGCGTCGGCTTCATGGACGGAAACCTGGGTTACTTAAACGGTATGGCGCCAGGCCGCTACACGATCGTGGCGTCTGTGTTGCCGACCGGCCCCTACATTCAGGACTATCTTGCCATGGGCGACGAATACCTGAAACAAGTACGCCGCGTCTACGCCTTCGTAGACCTCCCCGAAGAAAACCCCAACATCACCGTTGACCTGGAATTCAACGAACAACAGTAAAGTTCATCTTCGCGATTTACGACCAATACCGCGTATCACTCTTCGCGCGAGAGCGCCCGCGTAGAGCCAGCGCGTCTCGAGGCGGACACGCAACGGCACGCGGTAGTGTTTCTGCCAGTACAGCGAGAATTTCCTGTCGTCGCTCCCGTTGCCTGACGCCGAGTCGATCCACGGCGGAATGGAAGGCCCGAATGACGCGAACGGACGATTTGGCAGGCTCGGTCTGTACAACAACTCGTCGCGATCGGTAAATCGCCCACAGCATTCGAGCTTGATCACAGTTTGATTGCCCTCGACCGATTCGACGGAGACATTGATCCACTGCGGCACTTTCCCGTCTCTCCAGAGAAACGCCACGACGGTCTCGACATCGACGA
>JBGTJY010000284.1:0-8111 GCA_041744855.1 Candidatus Hydrogenedentales bacterium | reverse complement strand
TCGGCTGAGCGCACCGCCCTTCAAGGAAGTTCGAGAGTCCCATCCAAGCAGGCCAAGTACGCCAACGGGAGAGACTATCGGCGTCCTCCAACCAACCCGGAAAGAGTTCACCCACGTCGATTTTGCTAAGCCGCCGGAGGAACTTCCGCGGGTCACTTTCAAAACTCTAGAGTCTGTCGATGACTAGATCGATCTCTCTTCGCCGGCGTGACACGTCCCAAACGAACATGAACTCCCAGCATCGTACAATTGGCCACGCGGTCCTCGAATTCTTGCAAGGCGACATCACTCACGAAACCGCCGACGCGATCGTAAACGCCGCGAACTCCACGCTGCTCGGCGGCGGGGGCGTTGACGGCGCGATCCATCGGGCCGGTGGCCCCGCGATTCTCGCCGAGTGCCGCGTGCTCGGCGGATGCGATACCGGCGACGCGAAGATTACGACCGGCGGCAATCTGCGCGCAAAATACGTTATCCACGCAGTCGGGCCGATTTATCGCGGGACGCCGAGAGATGCGGAGCTGCTCGCGAGTTGTTATCGCCGTAGCCTCGAAATCGCGCAGGACCACGGACTCGTGTCCGTCGCGTTTCCCGCAATCAGTTGCGGCGTGTACGGATATCCGCTGGATGAAGCGGCGCCGATCGCGCTGAATACCGTGGCGGCGACGTTGCCGGAATGCCCGTCGATCTCGCTGGTTCGCTTCGTGCTATTCTCCCGCGATGTTTACGAAGCGTTTGAACGCGCACTGAAATCCCTTCCCGCGTGAACCGCGCCTCCTTCTCCATCGCAGTCATCGCACTCGCCTCATGCCTCGCTGGCTGTCCGGAGGCCGTCGAATCCGCGCGGCAGTGCGAGACGCCCGGCACCGGCTGCGGGCCTTTCTACTTCGAGCCGTTCGCGCCGTTGGTCGCGAATTGTTTCACGCTCACGTGCGGCGGCGAGTCGGTCATCACGTGTTTCAGTTGTCCGTGCAACGTCCACGACGCCTGCTACGACGACTGTGGGAACATCCGAGGCGATTGCGACGAGCAGTTCATGAACGACATGATGGACGTGTGCGGGAAACTCGGCGATACCTGCGATCTCGGGGCGTGTACCGATCGCGCATTCGTCTACGGCGCGCTGGTCTGGCTCGCGGGCGAACCTTCTTTCCAGCAAGGACAGCGCGACTGTGAGGACGACGCCAAAACGCGCGCGGCTCCTTCGTGGCTCGATCACGTCCCGTCTGTCGATGACGACTTCGACTTCATGCCCGATGAGTGGGAGCGGGCCGTGGGACTGGACCCGGAAGATCCGAGTGACGCGTTCGAGGACTCCGATGCAGACGGGAAAAGGAATATCGAGGAATATCTTGCGAACACCGATCCGTTCGGCGCAATTGCAAAATGAGGCGTCGTCTCCCTCAAGTCATTCCTGCGCAGGCAGGAATCTCCCACTAGTACCCGACGCGCCTAATCTGGAGGAGAGATTCCTGCCTGCGCAGGAATGACGGCTAGACCGTACTAGCCACCAAGCAGCACAATCGCCCGCTCGATCAAACTTGTCATCGAAGGTCCGATCACTTCCCAATGCGGGTCATGTCGTTTTCCCCTTCGATGCAAACCAAGATTGAACCCCGAGATGATCGCGAACTTGTAGGCCGCAAGCGCGCGAAACCAATTGAGGTTGCGCGTCGGTTTACCAGCGGCCTCCTCGTACATCGCGACTAGCTCATCCGCCGGCGGCATCAGCCCGCTCACGGCTCCAGAGTGATCCCACGCAGACTTGTCGTTGAACGTCGCGATCCAGCCTACGTCATTCAGCGTCGCGCCGATGCCGACCAGTTCCCAGTCGATGATCGCCAGCAATTGTCCTTCGAAGCTGTAGAACAGATTGGACCATTGGAAATCGCCGTGAAAAATGCCCACATGTGCATCCGCCGGAATCTTCGCGAGCAACAGCTCCCGAACTTCGGGCGCGCGAGATAGTCGTTCCGGTTCCGCCGCGCGTTCGTAGAATTTGTCCCAGCGCGTAACGTCCTCGATGAACGGTACGGGCGGACCGAGCGTTCGCATCTCGCGCTCCCAATCGATCGAATGCACCTGCGCCAACGCAGCCATCGCCTGCCGGGCCATCTCGCGCCGCGTGGATTCGCTCAACTTTGCGGCCCATTCACCCGCGCCGAAACGCGGCACGTCGCCCTCCAACTTCGGCACGACAAAATACGGCCGGCCGAACCATTGCAGATCATCGCCGGACCATTGGACCTTGCAATGCGGGACGTCCGTCTTGTCGAGCGCGTTCAGCACGGCCACTTGACGCAGGACGTCGGCGGTGCCGCGCCAATTCACGTTCGGCGGCGGCAGGCGTAGGAACCAGGACTCGGACATCCCGCCAGACCCCCCTTCGAAGGGCTGCGAAACCGTGAAGCCGTACGAGAATCCCGCGTGGCCCGGCATTTTCCATACGTCCGTGACCGTCGCGTCGCTGTCGTTGTACATCGCGCGGCAAAACGGCCCGAGCCGGTCGCGGAGTTCATCCAGTTCCATTCGGACTCACAACCGTAACCGCGAGATTGTCACACTCCCGCCCAGACAGTGCTCGACGTCCGAGCCCGGCGTGCGCGCGCGATTCGCATACACGCCGCAATACCGCAAGCCGCCTTCCACCGCCTCGTATGCGACGGGCAGCGGCTCCGTGCACACGCCGCATTCAGCAATCGCCGGATCGGATGAAGACGGTTCGAGGTGCGGCAGGTTGACGTTGAAAAACTCGCCGCGATTCGTCGCGTGTTGCAGCAAATCGGTCAACACCCGCCGCGCACTGCGCGATGACCAATCCCAATCGAAGTCTAGGTCCGCACGTTTGTACTGCGAGATCGCAACGCCTCGTCCACCGAGAAACACCGCCTCGCGAACGGCCGCAACCGTACCGGACACATACACGTCGTGCCCCAAATTGCCGCCCGCGTTGATGCCGGAGACCACCCAATCTGGCCGAATGCCCAAATGCACCAACGCGACGCGTGTGCAATCCGCGGGGGCCGCGTCGACGCTGAACCAGTTGGGCCGAATCTCGTCGCATGCGATCGTCGAGTGGGTCGTGATTCGATGGCTGACTTGCGACATCCCGTTGCGCGGCGCGACGACGATTACTTCGTGATCGGACAACGCGTCCGCGAGCGCTTGCAATCCCGGCGCGTCGATTCCGTCGTCATTCGTCAAGAGGAGACGCATCGGCGAGCACTCACTCGCGCGTCAACGATTCGATCAGTGCGCGTTCGAATCCAACGAGGTCCTTCCACTTCATCGCGCACTGCACCGGCCTACCGCCCGTCTCGTCAATTGCGGTATTTCCTTTCGAGTCGATCGATAAATTGACCGTTGCCATCTCGCAGAAAGAGCGGTCGTAAGCCAGATACACCGCGACCGTATCGTACAACACGCTGCTCTCGTTCGCGCCGTGCTTCGACCGATTTGACCATGCGTCATAGTTCTGAATGACGGTCGACGCGCGCGGACTCTTCGACTCCGCCACGCGCTGATACGCATCGCCTTTCAGTGTCAATGTCCCGCAAATGTCGAGCGGCGCCATCACGATTTCCCACGGCGCAGCGAATACGGCCTTCGCGGCCGCGACATCGCGAAACACATTCCACTCCGGATCGGGCGTCGGCTTGCCGTTATAACCAATGCGCACGCTGCCCGCCATGCAGACGATCCGCGCATTCCTCGCGATTGAAGCGTCACGCGCGAGCGCTTCCGCGATGTTCGTCTGCGGACCGAGTACGATAATTGTAATCGGCGCGGAAGCGGCCTTTACCTCGGCGATCAACTGCCCGACGCCATCCTCGTGCACCTTTCCCGGATACGCCGCGAGATCGTAGTCGCCAATCCACGTTGTCTGATTCAACTCCCGATCGCTCGTCTTTTTTCCAATGCCAATCGGCACGCCGCCGTGACCCATCGTCTCGAGCGCCTTCGCCAGCAACCGCGCCTTCGTTGGCGTGTCGTCGGATGCAGTGACGACCAATTTAAGCTCGAGCTCCGGCCGCCCCAACAACATCGCCAGCGCCCACGTGTCGTCGATGTCGTCGCCGATATCCGTATCGAGGATCACCGGCACGCGCCCCTGCGCCGACGCGAGCGCGGTCATGCCAACCAAAAATGCAGCAATCGCGATCTGATATATCCCTCTAGGCACTCAGCGTCCTCCGCGGTTAATCGCGCTACTCTTCCGGATACTTGATCTCAAGATGCAATTCTTTCAAGTGCCGCGGCTCCGCCTCATTCGGCGCGCCCATCAATAGGTCCTGCGCCTTCTGATTCATTGGAAACGCGATCACCTCGCGAATGTTCGGCTCATCGGCAAGCAACATCACGATGCGGTCCAAGCCCGGCGCGATTCCTCCGTGTGGCGGCGCGCCGAAATGAAACGCGCGCCACAAAGCAGGAAACTTATTCTCGACCGTGCTCCGATCGTATCCCGCGATCTCGAATGCCTTCAGCATGATATCCGGCCGATGATTGCGAATCGCGCCCGATGACAGCTCGATACCGTTGCAGACGATGTCGTACTGAAACGCGAGCACGTCCAGCGGGTCCTTCGTGTTGAGCGCATCGAGCCCGCCCTGCGGCATCGAAAACGGGTTGTGCGAAAAATCGACCTTCTTGTATTCCTCGTTGTATTCGAACATCGGGAAATCGACGATCCAACAGAAGGCAACGACATTGGGATCGATCAATCCCAAGGCTTGGCCGAAGTAGTTGCGCACGCGGCCCATCAGCGTGTTCGTCGCCGCAGCGGGCCCCGCGCCGAAGAACAGCGCGTCGCCTTCTTGGACGCCCGTCTGTTTGACCAGCCCGGCTTTCTCCTCGTCGCTGAGAAACTTCACGATTGGCCCGCGCATCTCGCCCTCGCGCAACGCGATCCACGCCAGCCCCTTCGCTCCCTCGCTCTTTGCGTAGGCCTCGGCGTCGTCGAAAAATTTGCGCGGCTGACCCGCGACATTTTTCACCGGCAACACCTTTACGATGCCGCCCGACTTCACGGCCCCGCTGAATACCTTCAATGCGCTGTCCTTGAACAGCCCAGACAAATCGATCATCTCGAGTCCGAATCGCAGGTCCGGTTTATCGGAGCCATACTTGTTCATCGCATCGCGATAGGCGAGGCGGGGGAACGGATTCGCCTGAATTTTCTTGTTCGACAACTCCGTGAAAATTCGCACCATGAGCGACTCGAGTTCGAGAAACAAATCGTCCTGCGTGATGAATGACATCTCGAGATCAAGCTGATAAAACTCGCCCGGACTCCGATCCGCCCGCGCGTCCTCATCGCGGAAACACGGGGCGATCTGAAAGTACTTGTCGAAGCCCGAGACCATGAACAATTGCTTGAACTGCTGAGGCGCTTGCGGTAGCGCGTAGAACTTTCCGGGATAGTGCCGGCTCGGCACGAGATAGTCCCGCGCTCCCTCCGGCGATGAACTCGTCAGGATCGGCGTGTGCATCTCGTTGAATCCGCGATCGCGCAAATGCCGCCGCATAAGATCGGCCGTCCGCGATCGCAGTACCAGATTCCGGTGAATGCGTTCGCGCCGCAGATCGAGGAAGCGGTAGGCCAGCCGCGTATCCTCCGGGCAATCCAACTCTTGATTCACCGGAAAGGGAAGTGTCTCTGCCGCCGATTCCACCAGAAACGCCTCGCAAACGACCTCGATCTCGCCCGTTTCCATGTTCGAATTTACGGTCTCCGGTGAGCGCCCGACGACGTTTCCGGTTAACGTGATTACGCCCTCGTTCTTGACGTGCTCCGCCTCGGCGAAAAACGTGGAACCGGGATTCACAACAATCTGCGTCAGCCCGTAATGATCGCGCAGATCGATAAATATCACGCCGCCGTGATCGCGTTTGCGATGGACCCAGCCTGAAAGTTTCACTTGCTGCCCCGCGTGATCGCGGCGGAGCTCCCCACAGGTGTGGGTGCGATACGGGTGCATTACAACGTCCTTTCGAGTCGGGTTGCTAGATGCCCCATTCGCGGAGGGCCGGTGCGAACTGGATAGGCGGCAACACGCAGGGGAGACCGGCCCGGAGCGCGTAATGGTAGGAATCGGCGCTGGCGAAATCAAATATGGCGCCTTCCGCGTTCTCCACGACAAAGGCACGAATGCACACCCAGATAGCGGCAACTCACCTATGGCATAATACGAAACGGAGGCGTTTCATCAATGGAGTTCTCCGGAAAGATTTTGAAAGGCGAGATCGTTCCTGACGAGAAGCAAGATCTTCCCGAAGGCGCGCGCGTGCGAATTGTCCTGTTGGACGAGGATTCGAACGCATCCCTTGGAAAACGCCTACTCCGTTTGTCCGGAATTATTGATGGCCTACCGGACGATTTTGCGGAAAATCACGATCACTATATTCATGGCCAGCCCAAAGAAATGACGAACTTCGCGGAGCAGCATAGTCTGGTGCGAACGGTCGAACAAATACAAAGCGAGATTGAGCAATTACCAGTAGGGGAACGGCGGCGATTAATCTATAAATTGATTGTTGGTTTCGATGGCCCTGAGGAAGAGGAGGGTGTTTCGAAAGCATGGCGCGAAGAAGCGGAACGCCGATATCGAGAATTGGAAAGCGGTCAGCAAACGGCGGTCCCGGCTGATGACGTTTTCAGGGGCGCGCGGGCACGACTTGCGTGAACGCAGAGTTTCATCCGGCTGCGGCAGATGAAGTCATTGCGGCGTCCGTGTTCTATGATCGCCGAGTCCCTGGACTTGGAGCGGACTTCATCGATGACGTCCAGAGGGTAACCGCGATACTGACGGAGTTTCCGGGCACCGGGCGGGAATTTCGCGAAGTTGGTCTCATCCGATATCCCTTCTCGGTGATTTACCGTCTCTCGCCGGATTCGATCTGGATAGTCGCAGTCGCCCACTTTCGACGCCCGCCCGGACACTGGCGCAATCGCGTCGAATAAGCCCGGAGGTTTCCAGTACAATCCCACGCTTTGACGGGTGCCAACCCCAACAGGAAGTAAGTAGTGCGCCGTTTTATTCTGAAGACGGCAGCCTGGCTCCTCGGAGCGATCGCCGCGTTATCCACTGTCGCGCATGGACAGGAGATCGCGTGGATCACCGATTACTCCGAAGCGCTCGCGCAGGCGAAACAGTCAGGGAAACCCATTTTCCTGACGTTTCGCTGTGTGCCTTGACTGGCCTGCCGCGAATTCGATGCACAGGTTGTGCAGACGCCGCTAGACTCGCCGCGCGGACGGCTGCTGGAGCAGTATGTCTGCGCGCGGATCGTCCGCATGGACGGAATCGACATCGGCCTGTTCGATTACGACCGGCACAACGCGGTCTATTACTTCGTGCTCAACGCCGATGAGTACGTCTACCTGCGTTATGGCGGCCGCGATGCGGACGCGCCCGATACCTATCTCGACTTGGCGAGCATCGAAATCGCGATGCGCCTTGGGCTCGAACAACACGCGAAATATGGGCGCGGCGAGTTGCCGCCGCAAGAACGCCCGGCGCCGTTTTTCGCGCACGATATTCCGTCGCTGAAAACCGAAGTCATAGATTCCGGGCGTTGCGTCGAGTGCCATCTCATTGGCGACTACGACTTGCAAGAGAAGGCGCGCGCGGGCACGCTGGACCGTGTGAACGAGTTTTTTGCGTATCCCGATATCAAGACCATCGGCATGGAGTTGGATGTCCCGAAAGGGCTTGTTGTGAAATCGGCCACCGGAGCCGCCGCTACAGCGGGGATGCTCGCGGGCGACTTGATTGCCGCGCTCGAAGACACACCGGTATTCACGTTCGGCGATCTGCAGCATCGCTACAACAAAGTCGCGCGGGATGCGCGGCAGATTGTGATTGGGGTGATCCGCGCCGACGAACGAATCGAGCTGAAGGTCGTGCTGCCCCACGAATGGTGGTGGACGGATCTGTTTCACCGCTTCCTCACCGTCGATCCGCAACTCTATTTCGATGTCCGCCCGCTGACTGCGGAAGAGAAGACCGCGCTAGGCCTCAAACCGGAAGGACTCGCAAGCGAGGTCATCAAAACGAACCCCGCCGCGATCACCTATGCGCTGCACCAACTGAAAGTCGGCGACATCG
>JBGTJY010000283.1:0-2767 GCA_041744855.1 Candidatus Hydrogenedentales bacterium | reverse complement strand
CTTAAAAAGCAGCGCTACAAACGACAGCGTGCAACGCATTCCGCGTATACTCACGTGCACAATTTTCTTGTGGAGGAGAGCTGCCGTGAATATTAACCACCAAACGAAGCGATCGCTCAGACTAAGCTTGGCCATCGGTTGCGTTGCAGCGGGCGCGTTCGCGATCGGATTCGTCGCCGCGCGCTCTACGGACGCCGCAGCGGAAGTCGCCCCTCCGGCGTACATGGTGGTGAGTTCTAAACTACTTAAGCCCGAAGAGATTGGCGCATATCGCGAAGCGGCCGGTCCGCTGGCTCGCGATGCGGGTCTGGAAATCCTGGCTCGCGCAACGCGAGACGAGATGCTCACGTTCGAAGGCGATTGGCCGTTCAAAGAAGGGATAACTATCGAACGTTTTCGATCGATGCAAGACCTAAAGGATTTTTGGTATTCCGAGGCGTATCAAAAGGCAAAGACGTTGCGAGAGGGCGTCGCGCAGATCAATTTCATCGTGGCTGTGGAAGGGCTGCCAGTCCAGGAGTAGGGGTCTGCGGTTTAAAATATGGAAGGCCTTTCCCGATCCCAACCCCTTCGCCAACCGAGATTCTCCAACCAAGGCGAAGAATACTGGAATTTCTTGCGCGAGCATGTCTAGCTCTCGAAAATCGCACTCTTCCCTTATCCTAAGCACTGTTGCTCCGTCCTAACCCTATGGGTACCCTTAGAACAATACGGAGAAAAATCTTCGACCGCGCCTATTTTCTAACTTCTCATGCGGAAGAGGAAATGTTGGACGATGTACTAGAGCGAGCGGATGTAGAAAGCGCAATTATGCGTGGGCGCATAGAGAAACGACTGACGGAGGACGAGCGCGGTGTGCGGTATCGCGTTGCGGGACCAGCAACGGATGGAAGAACCATTCGAGTGGTTTGTAGATTGGGGGTGGAAGGTAAATTGATTATAATCACGGTGTATGAATGAGAGGACGAAAATGATTTGCGAGTTCTGCGGCGGAACCACCGGCGCGAAAAAAGTCACGCGGCAACACTGGCTCGCGGGACGCCTTTATATTGTCGAGAACGTAGAGGCGGAAGTCTGCGGAGATTGCGGGGAGCGCTACTTTCATGCGGCTGTGCTGGACCGAATTGACGCCAAGCTGCAGGGCGAGCACGAGGTTAAAAGCGAGATGATTGTCGAGGTCGTTAGCCTCTGAAGTCCAGGGTTTCGTCGCGGCGACTTTTTGAATACTGCCGGCATTTGTTAGAGTGCGCTTCACTCATTGGAGCGTCTTCAAATGTCTCGCTGGAATTTGCAAAAAATTACGCGCCGCCGTGCACTTCAAGGTCTCGCCGCTTCGGCTATCGGTGCTACGTTAGCCGGCGGTTCGCCGCGTAGGGTTAGCGCGCAGGCGGAACGCGCCGTCGATGTCGTGGTCGTCGGCGCGGGCGCGGCGGGGCTGATGACCGCGCGGAATCTCGTTCAGGCGGGGCGAAGCGTGGTGCTCATCGAGGCGAATGACCGCGTGGGCGGACGGCTCAAGCGCGGCGAGATTGCGGGGCAGGTTATCGATCTCGGCGGGCAATGGGTGGGCCCGACGCAGACCCGCGCGCTCGAGGTCGCCGCGGAATTCGGGATGAAGACCTACGCGACGCCGGAACATGGCGACGCGATTTCGGAAATCGGCGGCGAGATTTTCCGCGGGAAAGGCGTGGCCATTCCGCCCGCGACGATGACCGAATTTGTTAGCGTGCTCGGTACGCTCAACAAGCTGATGGCGCAAATTCCGTTGGATGCGCCGTGGACGGCGCCGAATGCGCGCGAGCACGACGCGATTACGGTCGACACGTGGATGCGGCAAAACATCAAGCATGCGCAACTGCACGAACTTTTCCGCATTGTGGTCGAGGCGGTGTTTTCGTGCGATCCGTCGCAGATTTCTTTCCTCGAGTTTCTGTTCTACAACGCGAGCGGCGGCACGCTACAGGAGATGATCGGCACGCAAGGCGGCGCGCAGCAGGACTTGTTCCATGGCGGCTATCACCAAATCTGCGCGCGCATGGCGGCAGACCTTGGCGATCGCGTCGTGCTGTCGAGCCCGGTCCGCGCGATCGAACAATCCGAATCCGGCGTCACCGTCCGCGCGGACAAAGGGACCTGGACCGCGCAACGGATCGTCGTCGCTGCGCCCCCAGCGACCGCTGGCCGGATCGACTACTCCCCCACGCTGCCGCATCAGCGCGACGGGTTGCAACAGCGCATGCCGATGGGGAGCGTGATCAAGTGCTTCCTCGCGTACGACACGCCGTTTTGGCGCGAGGACGGCGCGTCGGGGTCTGTCGCGTCCGCGTCGAGTGAATTTGGAATTTTTTACGATATCACGGAACCCGGCAAGCAGCCTGGCGTGCTGTCCGGTTTTTTCGATGGGGCGCCCGCGCAACGTTGGGCCGATCGCACGAAAGCGGACCGACGGGCGCAGGTGATTAAAGACGTTGTCCGCACGCTTGGCGTCAAGGCCGAAAATCCGATCGCGTACGAGGAAAACGTCTGGCCACTCGAGCCGTGGAGCAAAGGCGGCTACGCGTGCGTGCCCGGGCCCGGAGTGATTACGCACTTCGGAGAGGCGCTGCGGAAACCCGTCGGGCGAATTCACTGGGCGGGAACCGAGACTTCGGAGAAGTGGTGCGGGTATGTGGACGGGGCTTTGCGGTCGGGGGATCGCGTTGCGAAGGAGGTGATTGAGGCGATCGCTTAGAAGTAGCCAGGAAGTTTCACGAATGTGCATAGCGCA
>JBGTJY010000282.1:0-2348 GCA_041744855.1 Candidatus Hydrogenedentales bacterium | reverse complement strand
GATCGTCGTGTGGGGAATGCTTGCGATACTGCCGCCCGAAATGATGCTTGGAAAGTTCTCGAGATCGCGCGTCCAATCGCTCGAATCGTATCCGCCATGAAGCTCAACTGCCGAGGCCAGAAAAATCGTCTCGTTGTACGTCCCACCGGCTACGTATACGCTCCCGCCGTTGACCGCCGCCCGCTCAATGCCTTCCTGGATCGATTGCAATGGCGCGGCGCGGCGTCCGGGATTCGTATCGTCGCCGCGCGCGGCGTCCACGAAAAACCGGTCCGCCGCGTCCGGAATGGGATCGTCATCCATGGGCTCGCCAGGCGGACAGCCCAGCATCATCAGGCCTACGCAGACGACCGTAAAGAGGTGTGGAATAAAATAGGATCGCATGACGGGTACTCCTTCTGCTTGTGGTTCCAGTTCTCGGAGTCTATCTGCGCTAACGGGCGAAGCCCACGTCAGCGTCATTGACCAGACCTGGCTCAATTCGAGCAGCTACGAAAATGTGATCGCGTCACCCTCCCGCGTGCTGTTCCGAAAATAAACGTGGCACGGGCTTCCAGCCCGTGGTCCCGAGACTACGGCCCGAATAGCCGTGCTACGTTGACCCCATTTATCTTCGTGCTCGTGCTTCGTAATCGTAATCGTAATCGTAATCGACAAAACGGCTTACATCGCACTTTCAGACCTTCAGGAAGAAGGCAACGCCTTCATGACAACTCGTAACTCGTAACTTATCGTTGACCGAACGCCTCATGCCCTTCTTTTATTCATTCGGCAAGAAGCATGACCAACGGTCAGAGTACGTTTTCCAAGTTGTACATCACGCCCCCCGTCGGCAACTTCGGAAACAAATACGTCGCCTTCTGCGGCATGTATTCGCCGGCATCCGCGCACGCCTCAATCTGCGCGGGCGATGCCGCCTTCACGAACCACGCCATGCCGCATTCGTGCGCATCGCAGCGGGCCAAGGCTATTTGTGGGTCGGGCTCGTAGGCGAGTTCGGTGTCGGCCGGAAGTCCGAGCAGGCGCTCGAAGATGCCGCGGTGAAGCAGCGACACGTCGAGACTTCTCCACGCCGGACCGTGGTCGCTGCCGAGCAAACTTTCGCGATCCAAGTTCTTGAGAGTGACGGCGTAGCGTTCGCCATTGGGCAGCGCGAGTCCGAATGACGCGACGCCGTTCGATCGCGCGACCGCATCCATGATGTCGCCTCGCGCGGGCTCGATGCTGAAATGACTGCCGAGGCGCGCGCGCAATTCGTCCACCGTCGGCGCGAACTTCTTGCTCACGAGCCGATGCGCCGGATAGACGAGCAAACCCGGATCCTCGAATGCGACAAATCCGAGCAGGATGTATTCCGCGCCGGGAAGCTTCGCGCCCGACGCACGGCACTCGTCGCGAAACGCCTGCGCGGTCGCGAAGCGGTGGTGACCGTCGCCGATGTAAATGCGTCGTCCTTCGAAGTATTCGTGCACGCCGGTATCCGCCGGCAGACTCCAGAAGCGTTGGCGCACGCCGTCGATCGTCGTGGCCTCGGCGACGGGCTCGCTCTTCGCGTGGCGATCGAATGCCGCCGCGAGACGTCCCGCTTCATCGTGATACAGCACGAACACGGCGCCCGGCTGCACGTGCGTGGCGCGAAGCAAAGCGAGCCGATCTTCAATCTTGTGACGAAACGTCTTTTCGTGACCGAGCACGATCGACTCGCCGGCCTCGGGAATCTTCGCCAGCGCGTAGAGGACGCGGCGCGTATGCTCGAGCCCGTCCGGTCCGCGAAAGTGCTGCTCAAGCAGGTAGTAGCCCGGCTGCGCATCGTCACGAAGAACTCCCTCGCGCATCCAATCGCGATAGTGCTGAGCGGCCGATTCATACTTACGTTCACTCACTTCAGCCTCGGGCAGAATCACGTGCACCATGTTGTGCGGGTCGCGCGCGGCGAGCTGGCGGCGTTGGTCCGGCGTGATCACGTCGAACGGCGGAGTAATCACGTCGTCGAGCGAACGTACACGATCGCGATTAAACCGAAGCGCGCGGAATGGTTCGATGGCCAGCATTACATCCCCCCAGTTTGTTTTGTGAAATACCTGCCCCCTTCAAGGGGAACTTTATACGGCAATCCGTACTACAATCCTTCAACTTCTTTGTTTTTTACGAAGAAGTTCACTCCCACCGTCGTCCCCGCAACGCTCCCCCCACCGTCGTCCCCGCAGGCAGTGGGGCTGTTGAAAAAGTCGATACCGGCACTGCGCGATCGGAGACGACACCCAAAAACTCCGTCATTCCGAGGCCGCGCGCCTTCAAGCATTGCGCGCGGCCGTGGGAATCTCTACTTTTTCAACAGCCCCGCAGTA
>JBGTJY010000281.1:0-4642 GCA_041744855.1 Candidatus Hydrogenedentales bacterium | reverse complement strand
CCGCTTTGACGTAGAGATTCAGCTTCCCGGCGACGAATGGAATCCGCAGCGCATGCGTGTGCTCATACGGAATTACCACATCGATACCCGCGGTCTCGAGGCGCGAACGAGCCAGCGCCGCAAGGTTGTGATCGGTGAACGTGCCCACTCGAACATGACCGGGGAGATCCCGGCTAACGTAATCCCGCATTGTCCACTCCACGCGCATGGGAACGAACAGGAATGATACGCAAGCCCGGCGACCACTACCAGCGAAACGACCGGGTTGTATCGCGATTCGATTAAAGTCTCCCCCATCGTTAACTCATTAGAAATGTCCCCTTGGATTGCGCGTGGAGCAGGGTAGTGAAGAGCTGCGGCATCGGAGGATAGGGCAATTCTGTCTGGCAATCCTCACCGGGTCGCCCTTCTTCTCCCGCGTTTGATAGAATTTCGCGCTACTCCACTGGAATTCTTCTCGCCCATGGGCCTCTTTTCCGCACAAATCGGCACAAAGCAGATGGTGCCTCTCTGCCGGCAACTCGCCACGTCGTTCGACGCTGGCATCCCCATCATCCGCACGTTCGAACATGTCGGCAGCATTACGAATGACGGCAAAGTTCGCCGCGTTCTCATCGAAATGACGGATTCCCTCAAACGGGGTTCGACGCTTGGCGAAGCGGCGCTCAGCCAACGCAAGTTCCTGTCGCCGTTCTTTATCCAGCTTCTCGCTAGCGGCGAACGCGGCGGCCAAATCGACATCATGCTCCGCGACCTCGCGCAGTATTTCGAGGACCGCCTCGAGATGCAGCGCATGATCCGGCGGATGATGGCGCAGCCCGTGTTCTACCTCTTCGTCGCGTGGTTCGGCGGCACGTTCGCGTTCGGCATCCTCGGCGTCGTGCGCGAGGCATTCGCGGGCACGGGTGGCGGCACGGAAGGCGTGATGGTGTATCTCGGCGAATACGCGCGCTTTCAAGTCAAGGCGATCATCGTATTCGCGGGACTTGTGGCCATCGCCATCGTGCTCGCACGCCTCGGCCTATTCGGTTGGATCAGCGGCGCCGTGACTACCTTCATCTGGCCGATCTCCGTCGTCACGCGCAAATTCGCGCTTGCGCGATTTTTCCGCAGCTTCGCGCTACTCCTCAACAGCGGCCTCTCGATCACCAAATGCATCGAAGGCGCTGCGTCCGTTACGGCGAATCCCTACATTCAAAAAGACCTGCTCAAGGCGATTCCCGAAATCAGAGCCGGCGCGACGCTCGTCGAAGCGTTCTCGCATTCGCGCCAACTCACACCGATGTCGCGCGAAATGCTTGCGATCGGCGAACAGAGCGGCAAGCTCGAATTGCAAATGCGCAAAATCTCACAATACCACCTCGAAGAGGCGACCCACGCGACCCAGGTGGCGACGCGCGTGTTCGCCACGACGGTCTTCCTTCTCGTCGCGGGCCTTATTGGATACATCGTGATTTCGTTCTACATGAACCTCTACGGGAGCATGTTCGATGAACTTGGAATTTGACGCGGCCAAAGAGTCCGGCGATGACGCGCGCGATCGCGCCCCGCTGCTCTGGATAGGGATCATCGGGATGGTCGCCCTCATGCTCGGCGCGCTCTACATGGTGACCCGGCGCGAAAACACAACCGAAACCCGGGCCAATGTGAAGCACATTCTCTTTCGCTACGACGCGCTCGACGATGCGGACCGCGACCGCGCCTTGGCCAAGGCGCAAGAGGTGCGCCAGGAAATCCTCGAAGGCATGCGCTTCGAAGCGGCGGCGGAACAATACTCCGAAGACGAAATGACGAATCATCGCGGCGGCGATCTCGGCCGCCTCCCCAGGAACGTGTTGACGCAACCGGTCGATCTCTACGTGTGGCAGGCGCCGCTCGACCAAGTGAGCGAACCGATTCACACAGAATACGGCTACCACTTGGTCATGGTTGCCGCACGCACCATTTCCGACTTCGACAAATACGAGCAAACGATCCGCGATCGCGTCTACGGCAATGCGGCACGCACCGCGCCCGCGGGAGAACAACCCGCGGAACCTTGATTGATCGTCCGAACCTTGCCGCGCGTTCTCCCGGAGCATCTTGATTGAATCCCTATTCCGCATTGTCCGCACCCATACTGCACCGTTGGCCCGAACTGACCGCGGAGGATTTGCAGTTCGGCCCCGCGCCCAAGATCGAAGTCGGAGACGTTGCCTTGCGGACATTCGTGGCCGCGAAGAAACTCCAACTCGCGCCCCCTGCATTCGCCGCTGCGATTTTTAAGGAAGTCTCGTTCGGCCCTGAAGTCCGCAGCGTTTCTCCCGCCGGACCCTACGTCAACTTTAAGCTCAATCGCGGCCAATTCACGCGCGACGCCGTCGCGGCGATTCTCGATGCGGGAAACGCATTCGGTTCAGAACGAGCGGGCGCAGGAGAGAAGCTGCTCATCGAACACACCAGCATCAACCCGAACGCCAGCCCCCACGTCGGCCGCGCACGCAACGCGATGGTCGGCGATAGCCTAGTCCGCTTGAGCCGCTTCGAGGGCTATGACGTCACCGTTCACTATTACGTGAACGACATGGGCAAACAGATCGCGCTGCTCGTATTGGTCTGCGACGACCTCGCACGCATGACCTTCGACGACATGCTCGACAAATACGTCGAGGCGAATGCCCGCGCGGAAACGGACGAAGCCTTCGCCGCCGCGGGTTATGAGCTGCTCGCGAAAATGGAACAGGGCGATCCGGAAACCGCCTCGCGCTTCTACGCCGTCACCGAGCGTTGCCTGCAGGGCCAACTCGCCGTACTCGCACGCCTCGGCATTCAATACGACGTCTTCGATCGCGAATCCAGGTTTCTAAAAGACCCGCGCCTGGACGAGGTCGTCGCCGCACTGCAGACGAAAGAGGCCATCTTCACCGACGAAGACAACCGTCTCGTCGTCGATCTCTCCAAACTCGGACACGATCGCGACGAGGGACGATTTTTCGTGCTCATGCGCGCGAACGGGAGCTCAATGTACGGCTACCGCGACTTGGCGTACACCATCGACAAGATGGAATCGAAGGCGGACGTCAATCTGTGGGTGCTTGGTGAAGACCACAAACTTTACGCCGAACAACAGCGCATGATCCTCGCCGCCGCGAACAAATCCGCGCCGGAAGTCATCTACTACGCCTATATCCTTCTGCGTGAAGGCAAGATGTCCACGCGCCAGGGCAACGTAGTCTTGCTCTCGGAGTTTCTCGACGAAGCCATTCGGCGCGCCGCTGAAAAAGTCGATACGCAATGCGCCGATCTCCCCATCGAAGAACGCCGCGCCATTGCCGAGAAAGTCGCCGTCGCCGCCGTGCGCTTCGCGATTCTCCGCATCAACCTGTCGAAAAACGTCATCTTCGAGTGGGAATCGAGCCTGTCGTTCAACGGCGACACGGGACCTTACGTCCAGTATTCCTGCGCGCGCATCAATTCGATATTGCGGAAATATGGCGCGACGCCTGCCTTGAGTGATGCGCCATTCCCGACCGACTCGAATGCCGAATGGGCCCTGGTGTCGCTGCTCGTCTCGTTTCCGGAAGTCGTCGCCGTCTGCGCGAAACAACGCCAAATTGCCCCCATCGCGCAATTCGCACTCGACGCCGCCCGCGCCTTCACAACGTTCTACCACGACTGCCCAGTACTCGCCGCGGAATCCGAATCGTTGCGCGACGCGCGCCTCCTACTGTGCATGGCAACGCGCCAAGTACTCACGAACGCACTAAGCATTCTCGGCATCGACACCGTCGAACGAATGTAAACTTGTAACGCCGCTTTTCAAGCGGCCTGTGTCGTGTAGACCAGTATTTCCAAGGAGACTCCCAATGCCCCGCCTGACCAAGCTCAATCGCTCCGTACGCGGAAAAGTAGCGCTGATCACCGGCGCAGCCAGCGGCATGGGCCGCGCGACCGCGATGCTCTTCGCCGACGAAGGCGCCCGCGTCGCTATTTGCGACATGAATCGCGAAGCCATCGCGGCCGTCGAATCCGAAATTCGCAACGCGGGCGGCGATGTCCGCGCGTGGACCATCGACGTATCCGACGCAGCCGCGATCCGAAAAATGGTCGCGGAGACGCTCGCGCATTTCGGCGGCATCAGCATCCTCGTCAATAACGCTGGCGTGAGCGCGCGCTGCGCCATCGACGCCGAAGACTACGACGCAATCTGGACGCGCGCGATGGCTGTCAACCTAACGGCCCACACCGTATTCATCCGCGCATGCCTGCCCCACCTGCAAGCCGACGGCGACGGCCGCATCGTCAACATCGCCTCCACGGAAGGCCTCGGCGCGACAGCCGCAATCAGTCCCTACACCGCAAGCAAACACGGCGTCGTGGGTCTCACGCGATCGCTCGCAGTCGAACTCGGCAAAACCGGCGTCACCGTAAACTGCATCTGCCCCGGCCCCATCCGCACGGGCATGACCCAATCCATCCCCGAAGACGCGAAAACAAAATTCGCGCGCCGCCGCGTCCCCATGCGCCGCTACGGCGACCCCGAAGAAGTCGCGCAAATGACCCTCAGCATCGCGCTACCCGCCGCGTCGTACCTAAACGGCGCCATCATCCCGGTCGATGGCGGGATGATCGTGCAGAACACGTAGTCCGCGCGCCCCCGCAT